>NZ_JAMPPR010000022.1:0-229372 GCF_028481645.1 Providencia sp. PROV141
TTTTTGCCAGAACAGTAGTGATAGCTGCTGTCAGAGTAGTTTTACCGTGGTCAACGTGGCCGATAGTACCAACGTTAACGTGCGGTTTTGAACGTTCAAATTTTTCTTTAGACACGACTCTATTCCTTATGGAGTTCCCTCTTCACGATAAAGAAGGAACTTAAATTAAAGTTGTTAACCGATAAAAATCGATTATTTAGCGTTACGAGCTTCGATTACAGCTTGTGCAACGTTGTTTGGTGCTTCATTGTACTTCAGGAACTCCATAGAGTATGAAGCACGACCTTGTGTCTGAGAACGCAGGTCAGTAGCATAACCGAACATTTCTGACAATGGTACTTGTGCACGAACGACTTTACCAGTAGGCAGGTCATCCATACCTTCAATCATACCACGACGACGGTTCAGGTCACCAATAACATCACCCATGTAGTCTTCTGGTGTTTCCACTTCAACTTTCATGATTGGCTCAAGCAGAACTGGTTTAGCTTTTTTGAAGCCATCTTTAAACGCGATTGAAGCCGCAAGTTTAAACGCCAATTCAGAGGAGTCAACATCATGGTAAGAACCGAAATGTAAACGAACACCCATGTTAACAACCGGGTAACCAGCTAATGGACCAGATTTCAGCTGTTCTTGGATACCTTTGTCAACCGCAGGGATGTATTCAGTAGGAATTACACCACCTTTGATATCGTTGGCAAATTCGTAATCCATTTGAACGCCGTCTTTATCGTTTTTGTTCAGTGGGAACATATCGATAACGACATGACCATACTGACCACGACCACCAGACTGTTTCGCGTGTTTACCTTCGATATCAGTCACTTTCATAGTGATTGCTTCACGGTAAGCAACTTGAGGTTTACCAACGTTCGCTTCAACTTTAAACTCACGACGCATACGGTCAACCAGAACGTCCAAGTGCAATTCACCCATACCAGCGATGATAGTCTGATTAGTCTCTTCATCACTTGATACGCGGAATGATGGGTCTTCTTGAGCCAAACGGCCTAATGCGATACCCATTTTTTCTTGGTCAGCTTTAGTTTTTGGTTCGATTGCAACAGAGATTACTGGCTCTGGGAATTCCATACGCTCCAGGATGATTGGTGCATCAACCGCACATAAAGTATCACCTGTAGTTACGTCTTTCAGACCGATTGCAGCCGCGATGTCACCAGCGCGAACTTCTTTAATCTCTTCACGTTTGTTAGCGTGCATCTGTACGATACGGCCAAAACGTTCTTTCTTCGATTTCACTGCGTTCAGAACTGTGTCACCTGAATTAACAACACCAGAGTAAACACGGAAGAACGTTAAGTTACCAACGAATGGGTCGGTTGCAATTTTAAATGCTAATGATGAGAATGGTTCATCATCACTTGCGTGACGCTCAGCAGGAGTGTCTTTACCGTCGTCCAGAATACCATTGATTGCAGGTACATCTGTTGGCGCAGGTAAGTAATCAACAACTGCATCCAGCATCGCCTGAACACCTTTGTTCTTAAACGCAGAACCACAGGTAACCAGGATAATTTCGCTTGCAAGAACACGTTGACGTAATGCAGCTTTAATTTCTGCTTCAGTCAGTTCTTCACCGCCCAGATATTTTTCCATCAGTTCTTCTGATGCTTCTGCTGCGGTTTCGATCAGGTTGTTGTGCCACTCTTCAGCAGCTTCTTGCATGTTCGCAGGGATATCTTCGTATTCGAAGGTAACGCCCTGGTCTTCGTCGCTCCACTTGATTGCTTTCATTTTCAGCAAGTCAACAACACCAGTGAATGACTCTTCTGCGCCGACTGGTAATTGCAGTGGAACTGCGTTAGCAGCTAAACGTGATTTTAATTGCTCAACAACACGTAAGAAGTTCGCACCCATACGGTCCATTTTATTAACGAACGCGATACGTGGAACTTTATATTTGTTAGCCTGACGCCATACAGTTTCAGACTGTGGCTGAACACCACCAACCGCACAGTAAACCATTACTGCGCCATCAAGAACACGCATAGAACGTTCTACTTCGATGGTGAAGTCAACGTGTCCCGGGGTGTCGATGATGTTGATACGGTGTGGCTCATACTGTTTTGCCATACCAGACCAGAATGCAGTAGTCGCTGCAGATGTGATAGTAATACCACGCTCTTGCTCCTGCTCCATCCAGTCCATTGTTGCAGAACCTTCGTGAGTTTCACCAATTTTATGGTTTACACCAGTATAGAACAGAATACGTTCAGAAGTTGTGGTTTTACCGGCGTCGATGTGTGCACTGATACCGATATTACGATAACGTGCTATGGGCGTTTGACGGGCCATTTTTTCCTCTCTCGTGGGCGTTCAATGCTTCATATAAAGGGTAGCAAATGGCTACCCTGAGATACATCACTAATGCGGGTAAGAAATTACCAACGGTAGTGTGCGAACGCCTTGTTAGCTTCTGCCATACGGTGAACGTCTTCACGTTTCTTAACAGCGGAACCTTTGTTCTCAGCAGCGTCTGATAATTCATTTGCCAGGCGAAGCGCCATAGATTTATCACCGCGTTTACGAGCAGCATCAACGATCCAACGCATTGCCAGGGCATTACGACGAACCGGGCGAACTTCAACTGGAACTTGGTAAGTTGAACCACCAACACGGCGTGATTTAACTTCCACAGTCGGACGCACGTTATCTAGTGCTAATTCGAATGCATCAAGTTCAGTTTTACCAGAACGCTGAGCAAGGGTTTCAAGTGCGTTATATACGATTGCTTCAGCAGTAGATTTTTTCCCGTCTACCATCAGGATATTTACAAACTTGGCCAGTAATTCTGATCCGAACTTAGGATCTGGAAGAATTTTACGTTGACCTATTACGCGACGACGTGGCATGGATATGACTCCGTTGTTAATTCAGGTTTGTCCAAAACTCTACGAGAGTATTTTGACATTAAGATTAAAATGTTTGGCCTTACTTAACGGAAATCCATTAAGCCTTAGGTTTTTTCGCGCCGTATTTAGAACGAGCTTGCTTACGGTCTTTAACACCAGAACAGTCCAGTGCGCCGCGAACGGTGTGATAACGCACACCTGGTAAGTCTTTAACACGACCACCACGGATAAGGATAACGGAGTGCTCCTGCAAGTTGTGGCCTTCACCACCGATGTAGGAAGAAACTTCGAAACCATTAGTTAAACGAACACGGCATACTTTACGTAATGCTGAGTTTGGTTTCTTAGGAGTGGTAGTATATACACGAGTACATACGCCACGTTTTTGCGGGCAAGCTTCCAGTGCTGGAACGTTGCTTTTAACAACTTTCGAGCTACGAGATTTGCGTACCAGCTGATTAATAGTTGCCATTATTAAAAAAGCTCCTGGTTTTATTGCTTCGTAAACACGGATTTTGACCTCGTTCGCCAACATGACGATACACGAGGACGCGAAATTTTATTGCTGACTGGCTCAGGTGTCAAGAAATATACAACTTTTAGTGCCTTTATATGGCAAAATGTTGTTTTTGGACTTCTGTTAGCTTCACAAAACCTTGATATGTGATTACAGAAACTGCGGTTGAGAGGGTATTTTGCAACCCGCGAGCATTGATGTCGGCATCCAAAGCGTACAACTGCGCACCTGTTTTTTGTAATGCAATAAGAAAAGGTGACTGTGCGACTGCCGCAACCACGCCATCTTGCATCAGTAAAACTACGTCTTCCGCCGTAATAAAGCCTAGCATCGCAGAAAAATCACATTTAAATGGAGATGTTGCTAATGTATACAGCATAGAAAAGATCCTACTATAGATCAAAACTTAACCCAAGCTCAAAATTCGCACAATCGATCAAAAATTAAGCACCACATCACATTCAGCTATTCTCGCTCTGATCTCTTTCTTGTTGAGAATTGTTGGCGTCACGACCCATTTGGTATTTTCCCCTAACCCTCGTTCTTGTAATGAAGAGCCGCAGAGATAAATTTTTTCAATGTCATATAATGGCAATATTTTAAATGTTGCGATGTAATCCCGAGCAAGCACTTCGGCAGGGTGTTGGTTTGCTAGAAGCTGATAGACGCCATCAGAGAGAAAAAACACCTGAATGTCTTCTGTCAGTGCTGAAGTTGCTAATAATGCATCTAGCCCTTCTCGACCACTGGCATTTCCATGGGGCATGGTTGTAAAGACAAACGCTATTTTTTTCACACGATACCTTGTATTGAGCTGTTCCTAGAATTGAATTGTCCGGTCTGTGGTTATCATCGCTTCCGCAAGGCTTCCTAACCCACTCATTATAAAGCCCTCAGCAAGGTTGGCTGTTGGAAGTGATAAACTTTGCGCTTGTTCTTGGTCAACAACCCCTCGGCGCAAAGCTGCGGAAACACAGATATGCATTTCACATCCAGATTGTTTTGCCAATTCCTGCCAAGCTGAAACTAAATTGAATTCATCTGTTGCCGGTGAAGTAAGCTGATTCGCATTGAAAACACCTTCACGATAAAAAAATAGTGTTTTCAATATATGCCCTTCTTCAAGAAGGGCTTTTGCAAATTGATACGCACTCGCTGCTTGTTGTGTACCGTAAGCGGGACCTGTCACAACTAAGCAGTAGGTTAGCGAATTTGTATTACTCATTCACCGCTCTTGAATTGACGAATGTATAAGTAAACCGTGTGTTTAGAGATGTTCAGGCGGTCAGCAACTTGGTTGATGGCGTCTTTAATATCAAAAATACCTTTTTCGTATAGGTTAAGAACTACTTGCTTATTTTTTGCGTTATTCGAGACATTACGGTCACCACCGACTTCTTCAATCGTATATTCCAATGTTTGCGCGACAAGGTCATCAACTGAAGAGGCAAAGTTCACATCTGAAGTGACTTCTTGTTTAGTTTCTGGAACAAACGATTGAATAATTTCAGAGAACGGCACATCTAAGTTCATATTGATACATAGTAAGCCAATCACACGTTGCTTACGGTTACGAATAGCAATAGTCACGGATTTCATTAAATCACCGCTTTTCGCTTTCGTAAAATAAGCTTTCGAGACATTCGATTCTTCGTCTGCCATATCGTGCAGCATTCTCAACGCTAGGTCTGTAATCGGTGAGCCTATTTTACGCCCAGTGTGCTGACCATTTGCGATTCTGACTGCAGAGCAGTTTAGGTCTTCTAAAGAGTGAAGAACAATTTCACAGTGCCCACCGATTAGCATTGCCAGACCATCCACCGCAGCTTCATACGATTTTAAAATCTCATGGTCTGTCTCAGAAAAGGGTTGGTTATCCAATATGTTAATATCGCTGAGGTCGTGTGATTGTATAGAATCAGACATTTCAACATCATCCTTCTAATGTAAAAAACTCATCCTGTTGACTAAAAAGGCGTTCATTATTCGACTATTTGGCCTTCATTACTTTGTTCGTAGCCAACAATTGTGATGATAAAAAATAAAATAGAGTCTTCTGAAGTTAAAACTCCACGGCGTTGCCGTCAAGCGAATGAATGCAAGACAGTCTGTTTTATCACAAGTTTTAAACAATTTGAGAATTTTTTTGATGAGAAATACAAAAAAGCCCAAGGCATGAATGCGTTGGGCTTCAAAATACACTTAGCTGATGCTTAATGAATACTTATTTAGCAGCAGGTTTGATATCTAATAATTCAACATCAAAGACTAATGTTGAATTTGCAGGGATACCCGGCACACCATTTTCGCCGTAAGCTAAGTCAGCAGGGATCACTAACTGCATTTTGCCGCCTTTTTTCAGGTTCACTAAACCTTCAGTCCAGCCTTTAATCACTGAGTTTAATGGGATAGTCAGTGGCTCGTTACGTGAATATGAGCTATCGAATTCAGTGCCATCAATCAGAGAACCTTTGTAGTGAACGACTACAGTTTCGTCTGCTTTAGGTTTAGCACCTGTACCGTCTTTTTCAATTTTATACAGCAGGCCTGATTTAGTTTTTACAACGCCTTTTTCTTTCGCGTATTTTTCACGGTACTCAGCACCTTTTTTCTCATTCGCTGCTGATTCATCTTTCATTTTTTTGTCTGCAGCTTCTTTGACTTGACCTTCAAACTGACGCAATGTTTCCTCAACTTCTGCATCGGTCATTTTGCTTTTGCCGTTAAATGCATCTTGGACACCAGCAAGCAATTGCGCTTTGTCCAAGTTAATACCAATTGTTTTTTGCTCTTCTAAAGAATTCTGCATGTAGCGGCCTAAAGACGCACCCAGTGCATACGCATTACGCTCTTCTGCGTTTTTGAATGCGCTGCTTTGTGCTTTGGCTTCCGCTGCCATCACTTGCGGAGCAGCAAAAGTAAATGCTAGCGTAGTTGCTAAAAGGCTTGCCTTAAACAGTGATTTCATCCTAGTCTCCGATAACTTTTATTCGATTATATTCGAATAGCGAACTATTCGTTTTATGGGTAGGGCTCTTTAAGTTTAGATCCCGTTGCCCCATTGAGTATTAAAAAAATATAATAACTACTGAGACCACATTAACAAAAAGTCGTTTCGTCGCCTATATCTTTAACTAAAACTTATCTATTGATTTGTAATGTTCAGTTATTATGATGGTTTAATTACGATATAAACGCTTAAGGAGAGTCGAATATGGACTCATTTGAACGACGCTTAGAACTTTTAGAAAGTAAAGTTGCCTTTCAAGAACTGGCGATTGAACAACTTAACCAGGTTATTACTGACCAGCAAATGCAAATGAGCCGCCTTCAAGAGCATTTACGCATTGTGGCTGAAAGACTGAAATCATCCCAAGATTCTCACTTAGCAAGGCCTGAAGAAGAAACACCGCCGCCACACTATTGATTTCAAATATAAAACTCTTGATTTCAAATACAAAAAAGGAAGCTTTCGCTTCCTTTTTTACAAACACTAATACAAGGTATTAGTGGCAGCCGCAGCCGCCTTGTTTGTGGCCGTGTCCGTGACCTTCTCCGCCGCCACAGCAACCGCCTTCTGAACCGTGGCTATGACCGCCACCGCCACAGCAACCACCTTCGTGGTCGTGGTCATGGTCGTGACCGCCTGCACCATGGACGTGTCCATGTGCAATTTCTTCTTCTGTTGCTTCACGGATAGCCATGACTTCAACATTAAATTTTAGGTTTTGGCCTGCTAACATGTGGTTACCGTCAACGATAACTTCATCACCTTCAATACCAGTGATTTCGACAGGAACTGGGCCCATGTCAGTGTCAGCTAAGAAACGCATACCCACTTCTAGCTCATCAACGCCCATAAATACATCTTTAGGAACACGTTGAACTAAGTTGTCATCGTATTGGCCATATGCATCGTCTGAAGCGACTTCAACATCGAAGTTTTCGCCCACAGAACGACCTTCTAATGCTTTTTCTAAACCTGAAATTAAAGACCCACGACCATGCAAATAGTCCATTGGTGCGCTTGCTGGTGATTCATCAACTAAAACACCGTCTTCTGTTCTTACTTGATAAGCCAAGCTGACCACCAAGTCTTTTGCTACTTTCATGACATCTCCTACTACCCGTAAGGGGAAAATTTTTGCCAATTGTACCGAAAAACTAAGATGATGTATTGAGAATTGACAAATTTCTATTATTCAGGTGTAAAAATTCCAATAACCTGCTCTTTTTGCCTGACATGGCCAGTTGCTTCATCCCCTGCTTGGCGTTGTTGATCGCCGCAATTGACACACTCGACGACATCAATTTTATCTTCACGCCACATCATTAATGTGTCCTGTGACTTACACTTAGGGCAAGTCGCCCCGGCAATAAAGCGTTTACGTATTGAAGCCATTTCTAACCCTTACTGTTCATTATTCCAACTATGGGGCTGGCGATGCTCTCTTTGCATTTCTTTCTCAAAGAGTTCATTAAGTTCACGACGTGCCTCTTTAATGCGTGAAATTTGCCCGCTATCACTATTTTCATTTTCAGGGTAGATATCCCTGAGCATTTTCATGTCTAAACGGCGGAAATGCTGCTTGGCACGATAAGCTTTATGAGGGTGCATCCCCGTACTGACTAAAGCCTTGCTACCAAGTTCAAGCGCACTCGAGAATGTTTCACGGCTAAAGTCAGTCACGCCACATTGCAATAGTTCATGAGCCTCAAGACGACCTTTAGCACGTGCAATAATATGCAAGTTAGGGAAGTTTTCTTGGCAAATTTGCACAATTTCCATCACTTCTTCAGGGACATCACTGGTAATGACGATAGATTTGGCTTTATCAGCGCCTGCTGAGCGCAATAATTGCAGTTCACGTGCATCGCCGTAATATACTGTATAACCATAGCGGCGCATGGTACTAATCGCCGTAACATCTTGTTCTAATACTGTAATTTTAACTTTATTAGCCATTAATAAGCGGCCAACCACCTGCCCCATGCGGCCAAAACCGACCAAAATAACATGCGGGTCATTATCCTCTACAAACGGTTTTTCACTCGAGGCCGGCTGTTGATTATAACGGTAGTTCAAATAGGCATCTATCAGCTGCATCACAAGTGGAGTGGTCATCATCGAAAGCGTGACAACCACCAGCAATAAATCCATTTGCCGTTCATTAATTACACTTGCACCAAAGGCAGTCGCATAGATTACAAATGCAAATTCGCCACCTTGGCTAAGTACACCAGAAAATTGCGCTCTCGCACCATTTCTAAGCCTAGCTGCTAAACTCAGGCCGTAAAGCACTAACGCTTTGACAGCGACTAATGCGGCAACAGCAATCAATACCTGTGGTAAGTAAGCCCACAATATATCTAAATTTAACGACATACCGACTGAGATAAAAAATAGCCCTAGCAGCAGACCTTTAAATGGTTCGATATTAATTTCCAATTCATGACGGAATTCTGTTTCTGCTAACATGACCCCTGCCATAAAGGTTCCCAAAGCCATAGAAAACCCAAGGCTTTCCATAATGAGTGCAGAACCTAATACCACCAATAAGGCTGCAGCCGTAAAAATTTCATGAACACCAGATTTAGCAGCAAGCCTGAACATCGGGCGCAATAAATAGCGGCCAACGACCCATAAGCCTGCGAACGCGACTATCTTCAAGCCAATCTTTTGCCAATCACTGGTTGCGGAATCCCCGGCTAACAGTGGGATCAGCGCCATAATCGGGATAACGGCCATATCTTGAAATAACAAAACAGAGAAACCGAGTTGCCCGCTTTCTTTGTTGGACATCCCTTTTTCATTCATCAACTGAAGTGCCATTGCCGTTGATGACATTGCCATTCCTAACCCACCGACAATGGCGGCTTGCCAAGAGAATTGGGCTAAAAATAACAGAGATGCCATGATAGCCGCAGTCACAACCACTTGAAGCGTACCCACACCGAAAATCGAGCGCCTAAGTTCCCATAATTTAGAAGGTTTCAGCTCTAACCCAATGAGAAACATTAGGAACACCACCCCCATTTCGGAGAAGTGTAAAATATCATCAACATTACGAATAAAACCGAAAACAAATGGCCCAATCATGATCCCAGCAAGCAAATACCCGAGCACAGCACCTAAGCGGATTTTTTGTGCAATAGGTACCATGACAACCCCGGCGCAGAGGAAGATGATAACGGATTCAAATAGCCCCAATTCTGACATCAGGATAACCCTCCCGCACCTAGCGGTTGCTGCATCCATTGGCGGTAGTCATCAATAAGCTGTTCAAAGCGTTCTTTCGACTGCCGACGTGCTGCATAAATGATGGTTGGTTCTAACCATTGCATATCACACATTAATGCGGTCAATTCAAATGGGCGAAGTATTTCTGTAAGTGGGTAATGATTATACCCATCATGTTGATAAGCGTGGATAGGCTCCCCCGTCGTGATCACTGAGCGCCAATATTTGCCTTTTAATTTTTGGTACCCTGCTTCGGTTGCAAAACGGCGAGTTAACACGCGGTCAAACCACTCTTTTAATAAAGCAGGGCAACTATAAGTATAGAGAGGGTGCTGAAAAACAATGATATCGTGCTGGCACAATAATTTTTGTTCCGCAGTAACATCAATAAAATAATCTGGATAAATTGCGTATAAATCGTGCACAGTCACATGGTCAAAATCACGCACTGCCCCCAATAACGCCTTATTAGCCATCGATTCATCGGGGTCCGGGTGAGCGTAGACCACCAGCACTTTCGGTGTATTTGACATCTTTCCCTCCTCAAAGGCGTGTCAGACGGAACATTTTCCGTTACCATGCAGCCTGCTATACTCGTCATACTTCACGTTGCTGTGTTGTTGACTACGCGCATTCGCACTAGTCACCTACTTAAGTAGGCTCCTAGCGACTCATTTGCTTGTCGCCTAACAGCACCGTGAATTATTTAGAGTATATACGTTGGTAATTTAACATATTTTTAATAGACGGTTGCTATGATTGTTTTCTCTTCACTCCAAATTCGCCGAGGTGTTCGTGTCCTACTGGACAATGCCACTGCGACTATTAACCCCGGCCAAAAAGTTGGTTTAGTGGGTAAAAACGGCTGCGGTAAATCGACACTTCTTGCATTATTAAAAGGCGAATTACAAGCTGAAGCAGGTTCTGCAACCTTTCCAAGCAATTGGTCTATGGCATGGGTGAACCAAGAAACCCCTGCCCTTGATGTCCCCGCTCTTGAATATGTGATTGACGGTGATCGCGAGTTCCGAGCCTTAGAACAAAAACTTCAGCAAGCTAATGAAAAAAATGATGGCCATGCCATCGCAGTAGTACATGGGCAACTTGATGCCATTGATGCATGGACCATTCGTTCTCGCGCCTCCAGTTTGCTACATGGCTTAGGTTTCAGCCAAGCACAGCTAGATTCCCCAGTAAAATCATTTTCGGGTGGATGGCGGATGCGTTTGAACCTCGCGCAGGCACTACTTTGCCGTTCTGACCTGTTGTTACTCGATGAGCCAACCAACCACCTTGATTTAGACGCGGTCATTTGGTTAGAAAAGTGGTTAAAAAGCTACCAAGGCACCCTGATTTTGATTTCCCATGATAGGGATTTCCTCGACCCGATTATTGATAAAGTGCTGCATATCGAACAAGAAACCATGTTCGAATATACGGGTAACTATTCTTCTTTTGAGCGCCAACGTGCGACAAAACTCGCCCAGCAGCAAGCGTTGTATGAGAGCCAACAAGCCAAAGCAGCACATTTACAAAGCTATATTGACCGCTTTAGAGTACAAGCCACCAAAGCCAAACAAGCACAAAGCCGCATTAAGATGCTTGAAAAAATGGAAATGGTCGCACCGGCTCATGTGGATAACCCATTCCATTTTTCATTCCGCAAACCAGAAAGCTTACCGAATCCATTATTAAAAATGGAAAAAGTCAGCGCAGGCTACGGTGAAAAGGTCATATTACAATCCATCAAGCTGAACTTAGTCCCGGGGTCACGCATTGGGCTACTCGGGCGTAACGGTGCAGGTAAATCCACTTTAATCAAAATGTTAGCTGGCGACTTACCACCATTACAGGGAGAAATTTCCCTCGCAAAAGGGATTAAACTTGGTTATTTCGCCCAGCACCAATTAGAATATTTGCACCCTGAAGAATCCCCTTTGCAGCATCTTGCTCGCCTTGCCCCTGAGCAAACTGAGCAACAATTACGTGACTATTTAGGTGGTTTCGGTTTTAAAGGTGACCAAGTTACTGACCCAAGCGGCCGTTTTTCTGGTGGGGAAAAAGCGCGCTTAGTTCTCGCTTTAATCGTCTGGCAACGCCCTAATTTACTGCTGCTCGATGAGCCAACCAACCACTTGGACTTAGATATGCGCCAAGCGCTTACTGAAGCCTTAATGGCCTTCGAAGGCGCTTTAGTTGTCGTTTCCCATGATAGGCATTTATTGCGTACCACGACCGATGAACTGTATTTAGTCCACGGCGGTTCTGTAGAGCAGTTTGATGGTGATTTAGAAGATTACCAACAATGGCTAGCTGAGCAAAATAAGCTCGAATTACAGCAAGCGCGTGATCAACAAGAGAAAGATAAGCCAGCCGCTGCTGCAACGGTGACGGCACAAGATAGAAAAGATCAAAAGCGTCGTGAAGCTGAATTTCGTCAGTTAACTCAGCCTATCCGTAAAAAAATTACGGAACTAGAAAAGCAGATGGATAAGCACTCTCATGCCCTGAATGAGCTTGAAGCAAAACTTTCTGATGCAGCCATCTATGAACAAGATAAAAAAGCCGAATTGACGGAATGTTTGAAAAAACAAACTGAACACAAAGCAGCGCTTGAAGATGTGGAAATGGAGTGGATGGAATTGCAAGAGCAGTTAGAAACCATGACCAGTGAGTTTGACGCAATCTAGACATTCATAAAATAAATAACCCTATAATATAGCGCTTGAAACTTCATCATAAGACAGGCGCTATTTTTTTATCCTTTAGAATATTGCATTCATAATCCCTACCGATATCTCTTTATCTATTATTAGCAACACGCACTCGAGCACAGTGCTATTGTGCACATCTGTTTGCTATGCTATCGTGCGTACACCGTCATTTATACTATTCACATTTTCAGGGAGGGAAAATGAATCAAAATGATGATGACTGTAGATTGCAATTTAGAGACAGCTATTTAGCGCTATTTTATAAATATGGCACGGCTTACAAAGCCATTCCTTAAGATATCAGCTCAACACTTGCCCGAAAACTAGATATGTTAAATGCGGCTGTGATGTTAAATGACATAAGAAGCCCGCCGGGGAACAGGTTAAAGAAACTGAATCCACCGTTGGCCCATTGTTATTCCATAAGAGTAAATAGCCAATACCGTTTAATTTTTATCTGGGAAAATGGGATTAAAAATTTATACCTAGATCCACATAAAGATATCTAAACCTTAGAAAGTTAACAGTAGTTTTCTAAGTTTAAGATATTAAAAATAGAAAGGAGAAAACCATGCAAGCGACGAGAAAGCCAGCCAGTGTCGGCGATGTGTTGCTTTATGAATATCTAGAGCCAACAGGGCTAAAGATCAATGAGTTATCCGAGTTATTAGGCGTCCATAGAAACACGATTAGTGCCCTTGTTAATAATAACCGTAAATTATCAATCGATTTGGCATTCAAACTGGCAAAAGCGTTTAACACCAGTAAAGATTATTGGTTGAATCTTCAACAGTCCGTTGATATTTGGGAAGTTAATAATGACCCTCGTTTGCAAGATGAAATTAATAACGTGATGTATTACAAAGATTTTATGAATAAAAAACAAAAAGTGACTGCCTAATCTGTTAAGTGATCCCCCGATTGACTCGGGGGAACTCAATCTTTGTGCATTTTAGTTTTTCACACACATCACATAATACTGGCCATCAATAATTTCAGTACCTTCGGTTTCGTGTTCAAAACCAGGGAATTCGCTATCCCATGCTTGAAGACTATGTAAATAGCCGATATGTGGGCTATTTTTATCGCCAAAGCTTTCCCCCGATAACAACATTGGGATACCCGGTGGATAGGGAATAATCGAGTTAGCAGCAATACGCCCGGCGAGTTTATCTAAAGGAACCGACTCAACACGGTTAGCAACAATTTCTTGATAGGCATCGCGTGGGCTCATCATCACGGTAGGGAGTTGCTCATAAGCCTGATTTAGTTGACCTCCAGGGTTATTTTTTTGTAGATACACAAACATTTTATTCCCTAAATCACGTAGCCCCATCTCACTATAGATCTCAGGAGCCGCTTCAACAACTTCAGGCAATACCTTTTTCAGTGCCGTATTATTGTCATAGTGGCGCTTAAACGACAGCAGCGCATTGACCAATGTCCCCCATTTTCCTTTCGTAATTCCCATCGAAAACAAGAACATAATTTGGAAATCGGTCGTACGGGTTGGCACAATACCATAATGATTTAACCAAGCTGTGACTAAAGCAGCAGGAACTCCGCTATCCAGTAATTTACCGTCATCCCCCATCCCCGGCGACAAGATACTTACCTTAATTGGGTCAAGCATCGCCCAATTTTCAGGGATATCTTTAAAACCATGCCATTTATCTTCAGGATTCATCACCCAGCAGCTTTGCTCTTTCATCAACAGTTCAACAGGGGCATCTTCAAATGCATAGCGTTTACCTGTTGCTGGGTCTTTCACCATTTCTTGATTCCATGGTTTGAAAAACCACTCATCATCATTGATAAATTCTTTGTATAGGTAACCCAGTGATTGGCGGAAGTCGATGGCTTCACGGATAACTTCATCAGTGAGTGAACGCCCGCTGTTGCCGTCCATCATGTCTGCGGCAATATCATTCGAGGCACAAATTGCATATAGCGGCGAAGTGGTCGCATGCATATGATAAGCTTGGTTAAAACGATTAAAATCAATCGCATTACGGCCATTTCGAACGTGGATAAATGAAGCTTGTGAAAGTGCATTCAATAATTTATGCGTAGAGTGAGTCGCGAAAACGGTCGGCTCATCGTCTTTTCTAGGGTCATCACGCATCGCAAAGTGGTCACGATAGATAGGGTTAAAGCGCGCGTAGCCGTACCATGCCTCATCAAAATGAATCCTATCCAATGATTCATCTAGCAAATCTTGAACTTTACGTGCGTGATAGCACACGCCATCGTAAGTACAGTTGGTTACCACACTATATACAGGGCGTTTGCCTATTTTATCCGAAGTTAATGGGTTTTTAGCGATTTTTTCAGTAATCGCTTCTGGTGTCATTTCTTGAGGGTAAATCGGGCCAATAATGCCATAACGATTTCGGCTTGGCGTCATATAAACCGGTTTTGCTCCGGTTAAAATCAAACCTTGCTCAATAGATTTGTGGCAGTTACGGTCAATGACAACAACGTCATCATCTGTCATACAAGCTTGCATAATAGTTCGGTTCGAACCTGATGTTCCCACGACCACTGAATAAGATTGGTCAGCACCAAAAATACGGGCGGCATTTCTTTCACATTCACCAAATGCGCCGGTATGGTCTAACAGTGACCCCACGGCAACTCGCTCGATACCAATATCGGTACGAAACAAGTTTTCTCCAAAGAAATCATGATATATGCGACCCGCGGGGGTTTTGGTGAACCCAACACCGCCCTGATGACCCGGTGCTGCCCATGAATATTCATGTACATCACTGTATTTAATCAAGCTTTTCATCAAAGGGGGCAATAAATTAGCGCGGTAGCGGATAATCGCGGCGAGGACACGACCTGCGATAAAATCAGCGGAGTCCTCTAAAATCCAAGCAAATTCATCAACTTGCTCCATCATTTTACGGTCAAATGCCGTCAAAGCTTCTTCACGATCACTTAATAAAAAAACAGGAACATCTTCTTGTCTGCGGTGAAGTTGGGTAATTAATTGATGTGCCTGGGTTTGTTCTTGCTTGTCTGACATATCTCGGCCATATAACAAGCAATCAATACTGGTATTTGATCGAATGTATGCCATCCCATCTTCAAAATTACGAATGATCACGGTTTCTACGTGCTCATCTTTAAGTTCACTAGCGAGTCTTGCTACAGCATGGCTAATCACGGAGTCGTCATCGGTTAATTCCGTATAAACTATGAGTGCTCTCATTAATAACTCCCTTTTAACTTTTTAAAATCAAAATACTTATGATATTAGTCTTAACGCAAATAAGGTTTGATTGCAAAGTTATCGATGAGGATTCAAGCCATCAATCATTCATCTAATTTATTAATAACTACTCTTGCATTCATCACTAACGACTTTGCTTTCGCTTCTCGCCGTTGCAATAACGCCATAAAAATCAGGTCAGTAAGCGTATTTTGTGCAGTTCTTGATGAAATCGACGAACTACGCCATTCATCTTCCTCCGCGATACTTTCAAGAACATAATCAGCAATTTGCCCCAGTGGTGAATCACAGTCACGCGTAATCGCGATGACACATGCCCCTTGCTTACGTGCAATATTCGCTGCTGTTAGCATGTCTTTACGCTTCCCTGTAAAAGAAATAACGATTTGTACATCATGGGCATTGAGAGTGAGTGCCGCAGCAATTTGCACATGATGGTCTGACTCCACGAGCGTTGTGATACCAATTTTTTGTAATTTATAACTTAAATCTTTTGCAGTTAAGCCTGACCCACCAATACCGACAATCTGTACTCTCTGTGATTGGTCTATTCGCTCAACAATGCGTTCAAACTGCCTGAAATCAATTAACTTTGTTGTTTCTGTGATTGAATGATTTTTCTCCATTGCCAATTTCTGAGCAACAACCATCAAGTTATCATCAGGTGCAATACGGTTATGTAAAGCGGAATGAGGGGCTCCCTCTTTCAGTTGCTGGCGACCAATAATCTCACTAAGTGCAAGCTTCAAGGCAGGGTACCCCTTTACCCCGACTTTTTGACTAAACTTAACGATGGCAGATTGGCTGACATCTAAAATTTCTGCTAATTGCTGAGACGATAAATTCAGTACATTTTCGGGATTTTCAAGGATAAATTGCGCAATTTTGCGTTGGTTTTCCGCTAATCGCGGTAGTGAGTAGGTAATGATGTCCAATAATGTCATGGTGACCTCTAATAATAGTTGTAATAGCCAGACCTATAAATAAAAAAAATAATAATAAATTATTCCTCAACCAAGTCACTGATACCTGATAAATAATACTTATAATTCAAAGGGTCGTAACTTTAGTCCGTAAAATCGATCACAAAATATTCTTGTATATTCACAAGATAGAATAGATAGCACCGTGATATTAGTCACATATAAGGAATAAATAATTCCTTAATATTAGCCCAATAACTGATCTAGGAGCAATTTTTATGACTATCGACTTAAGCAAAATGGTAACTGAAAGCCGTAATGCAGCCAGTACTAATATCGACCAACTATCAACGGCTGAAATGCTAAAGGTCATTAATGATGAGGACAAGCTCGTTCCGTTAGCGGTTGAAAAAGTGCTCCCTGAAATTACCCAACTGGTTGATAAAGTCGCAGAAGCCTTTTTAAAAGGCGGTCGTCTGATTTACTCAGGAGCAGGAACCTCTGGCCGTTTAGGGATTCTTGATGCGAGTGAGTGCCCGCCGACTTATGGAACGCCCCATGAGCAAGTTGTTGGTTTAATCGCCGGTGGTCATCAGGCTATCTTCCGTGCCGTAGAAAATGCAGAAGATAAGCCTGAACTGGGCGAACAAGACCTCAAAGATATCCAATTTAATGATAATGATGTGTTAGTGGGTATCGCAGCGAGTGGTCGAACACCTTATGTATTAGGGGCTTTAGCATACGCGAATGCTGTTGGTGCAACCACAGCTGCCATTAGCTGTAACCCAAATAGCCCAATTGCCAATGCCGCAGATATTGCTATCACCCCCGTTGTCGGTGCAGAAGTTGTCACAGGTTCTTCACGCATGAAAGCAGGAACTGCACAAAAATTGGTGCTCAATATGATCACCACTGGGGCAATGATCCGCATCGGAAAGGTATTTGGTAATTTAATGGTTGATGTTGAAGCGACAAACGCAAAACTCATTGAAAGACAAACAAAAATTGTGATGGAAGCGACCGACTGTGACCGAACTACTGCAGAAACCGCCCTTCAACAATGTAATCGACACTGCAAAACTGCCATTTTAATGGTGCTATCGGGCTTGAATGCCGATGATGCACGGCAACTGCTCTTAGACAACAACGGTTTTATTCGTACGGCACTCAATATGGCCTCATCCGCCTAACTTGCGGATTTTAATGGGATAAATAGTATGGCTAAAATAACAATAGAAATGATACAGCAGATCCTACAACACGTTGGAGGACGCCGTAATATTAAATTAGCGGGTAACTGTATGACCCGTTTGCGGCTCACACTCAACAATGACCAGCTAGTGGATAAAGCCGCGCTCAAACAAATCGCAGGGGTGCTTGGTGTCATTGAGAGTGATGAACAGCTGCAAGTGATCCTTGGCCCGGGTAAGGCACAAACTGCCGCAGACTTGATGAACCAATTGTTGGATAACGATGAAGAGGATAGCCTTGAGGCAACAACCCAGCCTCAGGATTTAAACGACATTGCCTCCGCAAATAAGCAGCAACTGAAAAAGAAACAAACCAGTGCCGTTCACCGATTTTTATCCAAATTTGCCACGATATTTACACCGTTAATTCCGGGCTTTATTGCTGCCGGCCTACTATTAGGCTTTGCAACTCTAGCTAAACAAACCTATTTCCCAGCAGGGCTTCCGACAAAGCCTGAAGAGCAGACCCTACTCGTACATACTATTTTATATATGTCAGTATTTAGCAAAGGACTGTTTAGCTTTCTAAGTATTCTCATTGGTTATAACACTCAAAAAGCCTTTGGCGGTAGCGCAGTAAATGGTGCCATCATTGCTTCACTATTTGTTCTTGGATATAACCCTGAAATAGCCAAAGGGTTCTATTCTGACATGAATAGCTTCTTCGGGTTGGCTATCGACCCAAGAGGTAACATTATTGGGGTATTGATTGCGTGTATTTTTGGCGCATGGGTTGAAAAACAGGTACGCAAAATTATCCCAGCGAACCTTGATATGATTTTAACCTCAACAATTACCTTATTAATTGTTGGTGCTGCTGTGTTTATCTTTATCATGCCAATAGGTAGCTGGTTATTCTCTGGCATGTCATGGCTGTTTGTTCATTTAAGCAGCAACCCATTCGGAACTGCCATACTTGCTGGGCTATTCTTAATTGCAGTCATGTTTGGCGTACACCAAGGCTTTGTTCCGGTATATATGGCACTCGTTGAAACTCAAGGTTTTAACTCACTCTTCCCTATCCTAGCGATGGCAGGTGGTGGTCAAGTTGGTGCAGCAATGGCGTTGTATGTTAAAGCCGCAAAAGATTCAGTGTTACGTAATCAGATTCGCGGGGCTATCATTCCAGGTTTCTTAGGTGTCGGTGAACCACTTATTTACGGTGTCACCCTTCCGCGGATGAAGCCATTTGTCACCGCATGTTTAGGTGGTGCTGCAGGCGGTTTCTTTGTTGGATTAGTGGCTTGGATGGGTTTACCGGTTGGTTTAAATACCGTCTTTGGCCCTTCTGGCTTAGTCGCTATCCCAATGATGACGTCAGCTGATGGAGTGTTCCCTGGAATGTTAGTTTATGTGGGCGGGTTATTCACATCCTACTTATTCGGTTTTATTTTTACTTATTTTTTCGGAACTAAGAACGTCGATTTAGACTAATAATTCGATTAAACAAAAAAGCAGCCCATTGGCTGCTTTTTTATGGGTTATATAAACTGCACTTTTATCAGAAAATCATTCCAACCAAATCAGGGGAACGCACAAAGCCGTTAAAATCCCCATCACCCAGTTAAAAATAAACCAAGCACGGCGGCTACGCAAAAATAGGCTGATTAATGAACCAAACCCCATCCAGATTAAACCCGCCACTAAGTTAACCACCACAAATGCGATACTCATCATTAAAATAGATTGGGTAAATAACTCACCGGGTAAGCTAAATCCCCCCACCGCCCCTAAACCCATCATCCATGCTTTCGGGTTTAAAAACTGTAATAAGCCACCTTGATACCAAGTAACGCTTTTCGCAACTTCGCTATTCGTCTTCAGTGGTGCATAATTTGCCGTCGCTGTTTTCCATGCTAGCCATAACAGGTAGATACTTCCGGCGACTTTTAAGGCGATATGAATCGCAGGATAGAGCAATAAAAGTGCAGCAATACCGAATGCAGAAAGATAAAGTATGGATTGCATGCCCAACATAATACCAAGGCATAATGTAATCGTATGGCGAAAACCGTAGTTTGCTGCACTTGACGTTAGCAACATGTTGTTAGGGCCGGGTGTGACTGCTGCAATGAATAAAAACGTAAAAAGAGAAAAAATCAGCCCCAGTGTCATTTATAATTTAGCCTCAAACTCAAATTTGTTTACTTGCATCACAAAAAAATAACAGTATGTTATGTGACTCACAAGAGTCTCCATTAAATAAAAATAAGGCTATGTCAGAAAACTTTCGTCCAATAAGTTGGGCTAAAAATCCACATCTCCAAACATTACTGCCAAGGATTTTCCGTAGAACACCGAAAATCAAACCTATATGGCAGCGGCTTGAATTGCCTGATGGCGATTTTATCGATCTCGCTTGGAGTGAAAAACCCGAGCTAGCAGCGCATAAGCCACGATTAGTAATTTTCCATGGTCTAGAAGGTAATTTTAAAAGCCCTTATGCCCACGGAATGCTAGAAGCTGCCCAAAAACACGGTTGGTTGGGTGTGATCATGCATTTTCGCGGTTGTAGCGGAGAACCCAATCGTCAGCAACGAATTTATCATTCAGGTGAAACAAATGACGCCCGCTATTTCCTCCGTTGGCTAAAACAAACCTTCGGTGATGCGCCAACCGCTGCAGTCGGTTATTCTCTTGGTGGCAATATGTTAGCCTGCTATTTAGCTGAAAGCGGCCAAAATGCCGATATCGATGCGGGTGTTGTTGTTTCTGCACCTTTGATGTTAGAAGCCTGCTCTTTACGCATGGAAAAGGGCATTTCTCAGTTTTATCAACGTTACTTACTAAATGGATTGAAACGCAATGCCACCCGGAAATTAGTCCGTTATCCAGGCTCATTACCCTTAAACCTCTTACAATTGAAGCAGCTTAAGCGGATCCGTGAGTTCGATGATGTGATTACTGCTCGTATTCATGGATTTGATGATGCGACAGATTATTATCAAAAATGCAGTGCATTACCCAAATTAGCTTATATCACTAAACCAACGCTAATTATTCACGCCAAAGATGACCCATTTATGGCGCCTGAAGTTGTTCCTGATTTATCATTTTTACCCCACAATGTGGAATACCAAATGACAGAACATGGCGGGCACGTCGGCTTTGTGAGCGGTACATTAAGAAAACCACAAATGTGGTTAGAAACCCGTATTCCTCAATGGCTAACCCCTTATTTAGATAAGGAAATAGTGTGATTATTCCTTGGCAAGAACTTGAGCCTGAAACATTGGAAAACCTGATTGAGAGCTACGTATTGCGTGAGGGAACCGACTACGGCTCCCAAGAAAAAAGCCTACAAGATAAGGTTAACGATGTGAAACGACAGTTAGTTTCTGGCGAAATTGTGCTAGTCTGGTCTGAATTGCATGAATCGGTTAATTTCATGCCTAAGGGAAGTTTTTCTGTATGATGTTTTTATTCCATGGTTCATTTTTACGTCATCTTCTGTCATAAATTAAGTTGCGTGTTTTCCAGCATAATCATGTCGTAAAACCATCAAATAAGGCTCACAACCCTAACACCCGTTAATCCGCTTCATGCACTATTGATTAAAATAGTGCTTATAAGCGCAGCACAGGGAGTCCACGATGTCTAAAAAGCACCCAATCATTGCTATCACCGGTTCGAGCGGGGCTGGCACAACGTCAACTAGCCAAGCATTTCGTAAAGTTTTTCACCAATTAAATATCCAGCCTGCAACATTAGAAGGGGATAGTTTTCACCGCTATACACGCCCTGAAATGGATATGGCTATCCGTAAAGCCAGAGAACAAGGCCGGCACATCAGTTACTTTGGCCCCGAAGCGAATGATTTTGCTTTGCTTGAACAAACCTTAGTTGACTATGCAAAAACGGGTTGCGGACAATCCCGTAAATATCTACATACTTACGATGAAGCGGTACCTTATGGCTTGCAACCTGGGACATTTACCCCTTGGGAACCACTGCCAGACAAAACGGATATTTTGTTTTATGAGGGGCTGCATGGTGGTGTTGTCACACCGGAACATAATGTCGCACAACATGTTGATTTACTTGTTGGTGTTGTCCCTATAGTCAACCTAGAATGGATCCAAAAATTAATCCGTGATACGACAGAGCGAGGGCACTCCCGTGAAGCTGTTATGGACTCTGTCGTGCGTTCTATGGGCGACTATATTAATTACATCACGCCACAATTTTCTCGCACTCACATCAATTTTCAACGCGTTCCAACGGTAGACACTTCTAACCCATTTTCGGCTAAAGCTATTCCATCACAAGATGAAAGCTTTATTGTGATCCGTTTTCGTGGGCTAGAACAAATTGATTTCCCCTATTTGCTATCAATGATATCTGGCTCTTTCATTTCTGCAATGAATACAATTGTCGTCCCCGGAGGAAAACTAGGTTTAGCCATGGAATTAATTATGGCGCCAATAGTCGAAAAACTAATTAATCAAAAGAACAACAATTAAATTATTTTTTGATTAATAAATAAGATGCTTATCATTAATTAAGGTAAGCATCTTTTAATTCAAATATACCAATAAAAATTAAATTTATTTTTAGTTTTTTATTTCAAAGCTGTGTGTGACTTCAACGGTTTTCTCTAACATCAATGCGACTGAACAATATTTTTCAGCAGAAAGTTGAACGGCTCGTTCGACCGCTTTTTCCGTTAATTCATTCCCTGTTACAATAAAATGTAAATGGATTTTCACAAAATAACGAGGGGCTTCTTCGCGACGCTGTGAGGTTAATTTCACCTCACAATCCGTAATATCATAGCGGCCCTTTTGTAGAATCGAAACGACATCAATCGCGCTGCAACCACCCGCAGCCATTAGCACCATTTCCATTGGGCTTGGGGCTTTATCACCTGCATTACCGTCCATCATCACTTGGTGCCCAGACGCTGACTCCCCTAGAAAAGAAAGTCCTTCAACCCACTTAACTCTTGCTTCCATTATATTTCCCCTTGAAATGAAATCGGTTTAAAGGCTACATTGTTCCATAGATACAATGAATGTTATATCAACTTTATTTGGCTGAAGCGATACAGGGAAGACTTTCTTTATTGGATATGCTACAAACAATACTTAGTTGATAGGATTAAGATCAAAACTCAACGGTTTAATTGATCATATTATAGTGTTGATATCAATTTGCGTTACCCAAAGCAATCAAAAACGCTGAAGCAATCAGCTGTTAGATTATTTAAAGGTATATAAGGCAAATTAATATGCTAAGCTAGTGACTTTAAAGCCAGCCTTTCTAGTATGTTTTTCTGAATGGCTGCAATAACATACAGAGGATAACGCTAATGGTTCTCGGCAAGCCACAAACAGACCCTACTCTTGAATGGTTTTTGTCACACTGCCATATTCATAAATATCCATCCAAGAGCACTCTTATCCATCAGGGTGAGAAAGCAGAAACCCTTTACTATATCGTTAAAGGTTCGGTGGCTGTTTTAATTAAAGATGAAGAAGGCAAAGAAATGATCCTCTCTTACCTGAATCAGGGGGATTTCATTGGTGAGCTTGGGTTATTTGAAGAAGGGCAAGAACGTACTGCGTGGGTTAGAGCCAAAATAGCCTGCGAAGTTGCTGAAATTTCTTACAAAAAATTCCGTCAATTGATTCAGGTAAATCCTGATATTTTAATGCGCCTTTCTGCGCAAATGGCTAGTCGCTTACAAACAACATCTGAGAAAGTCGGTAACCTCGCATTCTTAGACGTTACAGGCCGTATTGCTCAAACGCTATTAAACTTAGCTAAACAACCTGATGCAATGACACACCCAGACGGTATGCAAATCAAAATTACTCGTCAGGAAATAGGCCAAATCGTGGGTTGTTCCCGTGAAACAGTCGGCCGTATTCTAAAAATGTTAGAAGACCAAAACCTGATCTCCGCACACGGTAAAACCATCGTTGTTTATGGTACTCGCTAATTAACCTTTCAGCCTCGCTCTCTTGGCGAGGCATGCAATTTAAAATAACGTTATACCTCTGGTATAACGTTATTTTTTCTTATCCATAGCCTATTTATATACTTTCATTAATGAGTGTCGTTTCTTTATATTTTTCTAGCTAATGATCACACTAAGATAATGGTAACAAAACTATTACTAGGAGATTATTAGTCGTGGAGTTAAATACTAAAGTAAACAATATAAAAAGTTCACCTAATTATATGGATAATAAAAAAATTACATCCAAAAACCTTTCATTTATTGAAGGGTTAAATATTATTAATCCATTAAATACAGGAGGTTATAAGAAAGTAAATTTCGCTATTAAAACTTGTGAGTTTTACAAGAGAGAACAACCCGAGCTAAGCCAACTCCCTTATTCACAACCTGTTGGAAAAATCAAAATTCCTTATATTTATCAAGAGGAATATTTGGTTTCCCCATCAAATGTCTTTAAAAATAATATTACAACAGAAAATAATTCAACAAAAAATATTAAACTGGAAAATACTCCTATGAAAACTAGCAACTCTAATGCAGAGTTAATTAATACTACCAAAAAAAATTTTTTAGTTAAAGATTTCGGTATCAATAAGTTAAAACATTTTTTCCATGAGTCTATTGAAAAAATAAAATCTACTAGCAAAATTCAAAGTTTAATTATCAAAAATAAAACAATACCAAGAAATGAAGATATCTATCATGTTAGATTTTATAATAATAAAGACGCTAACAGTATCATCATGCAAAAAAACAATAAAGAAACAGAGTGCATTGACTTAGAATGGGATAGCTACACCGAAGAACCAAGCTACTTTTTGGGTACATTAGATGAATCAGCGTATCCAAGTTATGAAAATTTAAATTTTGGCTTAAGCCACGATAGTTTTAAAAAAACTCTCCATCTTACTAACTTTCATTCGAGCAATGAGAGCTTAAACTCTAATTCCTCTGGTTATCAGTCAGATAGCAATCCCTCTTTAGGTAATTCAGTGTGCTTTTCAGATGACTTTCTACATCAAGAGAAAAATAAAAACATTAGATTAATAAGTGAAAATTTCAGTAATCTAAATAAAAATGAAATTACAGATAATAAAGCGAACAAAACCAGACTACCTGAAAAAGAAAAAAATAGGACAACTAAAAAACTAAAACAAACACAGGCAGAAAAAATGGAGCAATTAGCCAAAGGAAATAGTTCAACAGGTTATACTCATCCCTCTCGTCGAAATAAAATAGATAACTCAAGTGGAATGAAAAAAATAAAACAACTTGATAAAGAAATAGCTAAACTGGAAGTTTTGAAAAAAGAATACCAAGAAATGGCTGTTATGACTTCAACACATGAAAAAAAAATTGAACAATTAGTATTAGAAGCTAAACAAAGTATCGTAAAAAAGTAAAAAATTTAATCAATAAGATGTTTATTGCAGAGGCAAAATGCCTCTGCAACTTTACTCTACAATTTAACCCAATAACTTACCAATCGCCGTTTCTAATTTCGCCATGCCGCTATTAATTTCTTCCTCGGAAATAATCAGTGAAGGCGTAAAACGTAAAACATTCGTGCCAGCATTGAGCATCATCAGACCTTCTACTACACTAGCTTGCAGGATATCTTTCGAACGGTTCAATAGTTTGCCGTCTAATTCAGCGCCAATTAATAACCCCATTCCTCTGATCTCAGAAAAAATACCGTATTTTTCATTCAGTTTATTTAAATGAGCGACAAATAATTCACGACGTTTTTCGACGCCACTTAACACTTCTTCAGTATTAATAATATCAAATGCCGCATTGCCTACTGCACACGCTAGGGGGTTGCCACCATAGGTGGTGCCGTGCGAACCCACTTCCATGGTTTTTGCCACTTCTTCAATGGTGATCATTGCACTAATAGGGAAACCGCCACCCAATGCTTTTGCCGTGGTTAAAATATCAGGCACAACATTGTAATGCATATAAGAAAATAACTTACCTGTACGCCCCATGCCACTTTGTACTTCATCAAAAATCAGCAAGGCATTATTTTCATCACACAGCTTACGAACTCCTTGCAGAAATTCCGCTGTCGCTGCGGTTACACCACCCTCACCTTGTACTGGTTCAAGAACTACTGCGCAGGTATTTTCATCAATCACTGCTTTGACAGCATCAAGGTCATTAAATGGTACGTGAATAATATCCGCCGGTTTTGGCCCAAAACCATCCGCATATTTTGCTTGCCCACCGACCGAAACAGTAAATAATGTGCGTCCGTGGAAAGCTTGTTTGAAAGCGATAATCTTAGTTTTATAGGGGCTGTATTTAGTAATAGCGTAGCGGCGTGCTAATTTAAACGCAGCTTCGTTAGCTTCTGAGCCAGAATTCACAAAAAACGCGCGGTCAGCAAATGTCGCATTTGTGAGCTTTTGTGCTAACTTTAACGCCTGTTCGTTGGTGAAAATATTACTGACATGCCATAGCTTTTCGCTTTGGTCACGCACAGCAGCCACCAAACTAGGGTGGCAATGCCCCAAAGCAAGAACAGCGATCCCACCAGCAAAATCAATATATTCTTTACCTTGCTGATCCCAAACGCGGCTACCTTCGCCTTTAACTGGAATAAATTCCGCTGGCGAAAAAATAGGCAACATAACTTGATCAAAAGTTTGCCGATTTACTACTGGTTGCTCAGACATACCCCTCACCTGCTCTTATTTAATGCAATTATGAAAATATAAGCATTAAATATGAATAAAAAATCAAAAAAGAGCAATAGCAAAGGGCATAATATGCATAATTAATTTTTTCTGAATACGATTGCTAAATTAATATTTTAGAAAATTATTTAGTAATTCATGGCCTTGTTCACTCAGAATACTTTCAGGATGGAACTGAACACCTTCTATAGGCAAGGTTTTGTGCCGTATTCCCATGATTTCATCAACATCGCCATTATTCAGTGACCATGCGGATACATCAAAAGAAACAGGAAGAGTCTCTGCAGCAATCACCAGAGAATGGTAGCGTGTCACCGTCAAAGGGCGGTTTAAGCCCTTGAATACACCTTGATGGTTATGGTGAATGGCAGAAGTTTTACCGTGCATGACTTCTCGCGCTTTAACGACCGATGCACCAAATGCTTGCCCAATCGCTTGATGCCCTAAGCAAATGCCTAAAATGGGAAGTTTACCTGCAAAGTATTTTATCGCCTCAAGGGAGATGCCAGCCTCATCCGGTGTACATGGCCCAGGTGAAATCACAAGGTGTGTAGGCGAAAGCTGTTCAATTTCTTCGATGGTAATTTCATCATTACGTTTTACTACAACTTCAGCCCCTAATTCACAAAAGTATTGGTATAAGTTGTAAGTAAATGAATCGTAATTATCAATAAGTAGAAGCATATTAGCCTATCCGACTGATTTTTATCATTATATATTATTTTCTTATGCATATTTTTATCGTGTTGGCAATCAGAACGATGATTAAAACACCATAAAAATAATAAGGGCGGCTATCATAGCACAGCCAAAGCAGGAAAATAGCCTATTTAAGTCAATGATTGTTTTTTCTCAGAGAAAATTTCCATATAAAAATCATGGGATTATGTTTACATCCCTATAACAAACTCGCATTTTGACTAAGAATTACTTTAAATACAATGAAATAAGAGACTGTTAAAAAGCAGCAGGCGCTGACACATTTTAGCTAACATAGTTAATAAAGAGAAACTCAAAGAGGAAGGAAAAACATTTTTTTAAGAAAAGTGGGCACGTTAAAGCAACCTACCCACAGTATTCGACACGATAGCTTTTAATGACTGTCGTTTTTAATTACTACGGTTTTTTAATCACTTCAGCAGAAATAATTGTAATAGGTTCAACTGGGACATTTTGGTATGGCCCTACGTTTTCCGTTTTTACTTTAGAGATTTTGTCTGCAACATCCATCCCCTTCACCACCTTACCAAACACAGCATAACCAAAGTCACGTTGGCCGTGGTCTAAGAAAGCATTATCAGCTACATTAATAAAGAATTGGCTCGTTGCGCTGTCTTTATTTGCAGTACGCGCCATAGAAATAGTACCGCGTAAATTACGTAAACCGTTATCCGCTTCATTTTTGATTGGAGCGCGGGTTTGTTTTTGCTGTAAATCTTTATTAAAGCCACCACCTTGAATCATAAAACCTGGGATTACACGGTGGAAAGTGGTTCCGTTGTAATAACCTTCATTAACATACTGAACGAAGTTTTCTGTCGTAACAGGGGCTTTTTTGCTATTCAGTTCTAATTCGATATCACCCGCCGACGTGACTAATTTAACATAAGTTTCACCCGCAGATAATGCAAGAGAAGATGCGCTCATTGCGCAGATGGCCAAAAGTGGCACAAAAATTCGTTTTAACATGTAAGGTCCCTTTCGTTATAGCTCATTACAACTGCAATCAAGCAATTCTAGAGTGAAGCCAACAAGAATGCTGAAGATTTACCTATATTTACGCCAAAAAATAAAAACACACCGAATGCGCTAAATTCTAGACTAATTTCAGTAAAAACGTCATTAATAATGGTTATTTTTCTATTATTACAATTTCGCAGGCTACAACACACACAAAATAATACCTGACACCAAGGAAAAGCGGTTAAGAGGATATTTCGAGTTGTCGGGAAGCGCTAAGCAAAGCTATAATCCTCGAGCCTTTTGAGGCTAACTCAGGGAGAACGACAAATGGCAATTAAAAATCATAACTACCAGATGGCAAAGTTTGTCATCAGTGCGCCCGATATCCGTCATCTACCTAAAGATACTGGAATTGAGGTGGCTTTTGCTGGCCGCTCTAATGCGGGGAAATCCAGTGCGTTAAACGCATTAACACAGCAAAAAAGCTTAGCACGTACCAGCAAGACACCGGGAAGAACTCAGCTAATCAACCTATTTGAAGTTGAGGAAGGCGTTCGCCTTGTTGACCTTCCAGGTTATGGTTATGCCGAAGTTCCTGAAGAAATGAAACGTAAGTGGCAACAAGCTCTCGGGGAATATCTCCAAAAAAGAGAATGCATTAAGGGGCTTGTTGTATTAATGGATATCCGTCATCCATTAAAAGACCTCGATATGCAAATGATTGAGTGGTCTGTCGCAATGAATGTGCCAGTTCTGGTTTTACTCACTAAAGCAGACAAATTGGCTTCTGGAGCAAGAAAGAAACAGTTAATGGAAGTGCGTCAAACACTTGCTCCACTTGAAGGGGATATTGAAGTCGAATACTTTTCAGCACTGAAAAAGATTGGTGTCGATAAACTCCGCATTAAGCTAGATAGTTGGTATAACACACCGGCTTGATTCCTTTTGCAGTGAGCCAGAAATGGCTCATTACGCCCTCATATCTTCTAATTCGCTGAATTTTAGATAAAAAAATGCTCCAGTCAAATACTTGACTGGAGCAGCTAATATTCAGCTAAATCCGATTACGTGAAGTAAAAGGTCTGAAAGATAGAACATCTTACCTCTGTACCCTACGCCTATTAATGTACTTTATTTTTCGCTCGAAAAAAAGCCTTTTTGTAATTTTTTTTCAAAGCTGTCTACGATTCAGCACGATAACATGAATAAAATAAGATAAAAAACGGATTTTAATTACATATTTATGAGATGCATGTCGCATAAAAATGTTATCCATTTCCTAGGGTTTCACCAAAAAATAATTGATTTACTGCAGAGTTATACTAAATTTCTAGTAAATAATTTCAAATGCATAATTATCTGTTATGCCTTCGCTTGAACATAAAAAAACCCCCAATAACGTATTGGAGGTTTTGTAGATTCAATATTATTAAAAATTAATGGGCTTCATCCCAGTTATCGCCTATCCCCACATCCACTTTTAATGGTACATCCAGCTTCATGCTTTGTTCCATTAACAACTGAACCTGAGCTTGGACACGCTCTAACTCAGACTCTTTGACCTCAAAAACCAATTCATCGTGAACTTGCATTAGCATATCTGCATGTGGTTTTTCGGTTTGCAGCCAATTATCAACAGCAATCATGGCTTTTTTAATGATATCCGCTGCAGTTCCTTGCATTGGTGCGTTGATCGCTTCACGTTCTGCGGCTTTACGGCGCATCCCATTACTGGATTTAATATCTGCCAGATATAAACGGCGACCTTCGAGGGTCTCTACATAACCTTGTTCAGACGCTTGTAAGCGTGTGTTTTCCATATAACGCAATACACCAGGGTAGCGTTCAAAGTAGAGATCCATATAGCGCTGAGCTTCACCACGAGGGATCCCTAATTGACGTGCTAAGCCAAACGCACTCATGCCATAGATAAGCCCGAAGTTAATTGCCTTAGCACTACGGCGTTGGTCACTGGTGACTTGTTCCAGTGGTACACCAAAGACTTCAGCGGCCGTTGCTTTATGGATATCTTTCCCTTCCGCAAACGCAGTTAATAGGCCTTTATCTTGAGATAAATGCGCCATAATACGTAATTCAATTTGCGAGTAGTCCGCCGCCATCACTTTGTAGCCTTCACGAGCAATAAAGGCTTGGCGGATCCGGCGCCCCTCTTCAGTTCTAACTGGGATATTTTGTAAGTTAGGATCCCGAGAAGACAAACGCCCTGTTGCTGTGACAGCTTGGTGGTAAGAAGTATGAACACGCTGAGTACGCGGGTTAATCATCAGAGGCAGTTTATCCGTATACGTGGATTTTAATTTGGCTAAACTACGGTGCTCAAGCAACAATTTTGGCAATGCATGATTCAGCGCCAATTCTTCAAGCACTTCTTCATTCGTCGACGCTGCCCCACTTGGCGTTTTCTTTATCACTGGCAATTGTAATTTTTCGAATAAAATCGTTTGCAATTGTTTTGGTGAAGCGAGGTTAAATTCTTCCCCCGCAAGTTCGAAAGCCTCTTTTTCCAGCTCAGCTAAACGGGCAGTAATCACTTTTGACTGCGCAGCAAGCACATTTGCGTCAATTAAAACACCTTTGCGCTCCATGCGGACTAACACTGGCACAAGTGGCATTTCAATATTTTGGAAAATATGATTAAGCTTTGGCTCCGCTTCTAATTGTGGGTATAACGCTTGGTGCAGTAATAACGTGACATCTGCATCTTCTGCTGCATAATTAGCCGCTTCTTCTAAGGCAATTTGATTAAATGTCAGCTGTTTTTTGCCCTTACCCGCGATTTCTTCAAAGCTCACAGTTTTGTGGTTTAAATGGCGATCGGCCAAACTGTCCATATCATGGCGCCCCATCCCCGCAACACTATTTAACACATACGATTCCAGCATGGTGTCATAACCGATACCTTTTAATTCAATACCGTAGTTTTCAAGAACTTCTGCATCATATTTCAAGTTCTGGCCAACTTTGAGAATTTTTTCACTCTCAAGTAAAGGTTTCATAACGTCCAAAACTTCTTCTAGAGGGAGTTGTACTGGCGCATCAAGGTAATCGTGGCCTAATGGCAAATAAGCAGCATGTCCTGGCTCAATTGCAAATGACATGCCCACTAAACGGGCTTCTTGGGTATCTAAGCTATCGGTTTCAGTATCAAAAGCAAATAATGATGCCTTGCTCAGTTTCTCAACCCAGCGCTCTAAATCTGCTTTTTCTAAAATCGTTTGGTAATTTTCAGCACTCAATGTTGGCGTTGTTGGGGTTGATGGCTTGGCAGCTGACATTGCTGGCGTTGGGCTCACTTTTGTACTTGTGCCTTTCCCCTCCATCCATGTCCCATTTTCAACATCCGTTAACCAACGTTTAAATTCATAACGGCTGAATAATTGATGTAACTTATCCACATCTGGCTGAGCAACTTGTAACTCTTCACAGGTTTTTTCCAGCTCAACATCCGTTTTAATCGTCGCTAATTGATATGATAAAAAAGCAACATCACGGTTTTCAGCCATTTTAGAGGCTAAAGTTTTAGAGCCTCTAAAACCTAATGGAGCGATAGCTTCAAGGTCATTATAAATTGCTTCTAAGCTACCAATACCTTGCAGTAAGGCTAGCGCTGTTTTTTCGCCCACACCAGGCACGCCGGGAATGTTGTCTGATGAGTCGCCCATTAGTGCTAAGAAATCGATAATAAGCTCAGGCGGGACACCATATTTTTCTTTGACTTCATCAGGCCCTAGAATAGTGTTATTCATGGTATTAATGAGCGTAATATTAGGCTCAACTAATTGTGCCATATCTTTATCGCCCGTACTGATTAACACTGGCATACCTTTTCGGCTTGCTTCACAGGCTAATGTTCCGATGACGTCATCGGCTTCTACCCCAGAAACAACAAGCAAAGGCAACCCCATCGCTTCCACCATTTCATGCAATGGGGCGATTTGAGCGCGCAAGTCATCAGGCATCGGTGGGCGATGAGACTTATAGCTTTCGAACAATTCATCACGAAATGTTTTTCCCTTCGCATCAAAGACAACCGCTACATGGCTAGGTTTATACTGCATAATTAAACTACGTAGCATATTGAGCACGCCATACATTGCCCCTGTAGGCTCACCAGCACTATTGGTCAGTGGAGGGAATGCATGATAAGCACGGTATAGGTAAGAGGAACCATCAACCAAAATAAGGGGGTTTTCTGCAATCTGAGCCATAATCTGTCATCATCTTTTAGTCAGGAACGAATGCTAATAGGATGCCATAATGTCGCCTCAGATACATCCCAAGTTTTATATTCCGCTTAATCGCGTTGTTAAAAGCACGCCAAATCATTCACGATTTTAAATACATTATTTATTAAGATTAGTTAAAATTATTATTTACAATTAACTTAATCACACCAATGTACTAAATGCGTGACTAATATCCTGTGGATAACCTTGTGTGTAAAATTATGTTATTCCGTAAATTCAATAAGTAATACGATAACCGAGAGTAAAAACAGGAAAGTAAAATCAAAGGGTTAGCACAAGATTGAGTGAATTTAATACAGCTTAGAGAATGTCTTAGAATTGTGGATATTGATAGGAGAAAAAAGACGATGGCAAATTTACCACCGTCTATTTGCGATTATTTTTTACTGACTAAGAAGTTCACAACGTTAGAGAACTCTTTGCCATAATCAGCGGCATTATCAACTGAGATACCGTTATTACGAACTTGGTATTTACCATCAACAAATAATGCAGGAACACCGCGCAGTTTTAAGTCTTGCGCTGCATTTTGCTGTTTCGCAACGATAGATTTTACAACGAAGCTATTTAAAGCTGCATCATACTCTTCACCAGAAATACCGGCTTTGATAAAGGCATTACGAATATCTGCTTTGCTGTTGATAGTTTGCGTTTTTTGGATACCTTCAAACAAAATAGGCGTCACTTTGTCTTCTGCTTTCAGGACAATCGCAACAGCCCAAGCTTGGGTTAAATCAGCACCTAAAGGACCGAGAAAATCAACGTGATAACGTTCCATTTTCACGCCTTCTGGCAAGTTTTTCTCTACGGTTTGAGGCACTTTATACACGCTCTCAAATTGATAGCAGTGTGGGCAATAAAATGAGAAGAACTCCAGAACTTGTGGCAAATTCGGTACAGCTTTAACATCAGTATACTCTTTACCTTCCGTGTAGTTTGCCGCTGCAGCACTAAAAGACATGGCAATACCAAGCAAAGCCAACATAATTTTTTTCATAGACTACATTCTCCAAAAACAAAAACTTAAAAGTTAAAACTGAGGGGTTAACTGCAAAGGGGCGTCTTGCAACCGTTCAATCTGTTGATTAAATTCGAGCGATTGTTTTTGCCAAAAATCATCAGCTTGTAGCCAAGAAAATGCTCGAGGAAATGCTGGGTCTTGCCAACGACGGATAATCCACCCGAGATAATGTACCATACGCATTGCCCTAAGAGGTTCAATAAGCTTCAGCTGTTTTACATCAAAATCACAAAACTCATTATACGTTTCTAACAACGTATCCAATTGAATGACTTGTTCTTGGCGAGAGCCATTAAGTAGCATCCAAAGGTCTTGAATTGCAGGCCCGTTTCGGGCGTCATCAAAATCCACCAGCCAAGCTTCATCACGCCATAGAATATTGCCTGGGTGGCAATCACCTTGTAAACGAATAGATGAAATTGAGCTAGGCCACTGCAATTTTACTTGTGCAATCAATGCATCTAATGACTCTATAAATTGGGACTTATAACGTTCTGCAATTAAAGGACTCGATGCTATCACTTGGCGAGGTTGTGCCAAATATTCATCGAGACCTATTGTCGGACGAAATGCAAAATTTTTACGCTGACCAATTTGGTGTATACGCCCTAATAAGTGGCCGACACTTTCTAATTGAAACAAGTTATCTGTTTCATATTGTCTGCCGCCGACACTCGGAAAAATTGCAAATATAAACCCACCAAATTCCAATACCGTTTGCCCTGCAAATTCAAGAGGTGCAGCTACAGATAACCCTTCATCTTGAAGCTCTAAAGTGAAATCATGTTCTTCTTGAATTTGTGAACGATTCCAACGCTCGGGACGATAAAATTTAACCACATAGCGTTGCCGATTTTCGTCTTGAAACTGATAAACTCGATTTTCGTAGCTATTTAATTCAAGCAGCCCAGATTCGGGGTAAACCCCGACTTCCATTAAGGCGTCTAAAATTAAGTCAGGGGAAATTCCACTAAAATGGAAATTCGAATGTTCTATTTGATCCATCGCGTTTTAATCTTTAATAATGCCACGGGCACGCAAAATAGCGGTTTTAAAGTCATCTTCATAATCTTTTTTTAAACCTGGGATCGCTTCATTGCTGTCCGAGCCACGCATTTTTAAATGATAAATCAGCACATCATCTGTTAACTCAGATAAACTGCCTTTAAAACCTGCTTCGTCAGCCAGTTTTTGCAATAATTCAACCAAGTTTAAATCTGAATTATCTTTCCAGACAGGGTGCAGAAGCTCAATAACTTCATTTAAGCGATGGCATTTCATGTTTATTCCTTTATCACGAATATTCGATACAAGTTACCAATAATCATACAAGAGAAAAAGCTAACTGTTGTCAATCTACGTAAAGTTTAACTGCAATACGCAGGAATATTCATTGATTTTATAGCAAAATAGAATAAATTTTAGTAATTACTATACTCGAAAGTGTTTTCTCGGAATGTTGAAACATTTTCTTGAAGATATTCAAGGATATTGAACATGTCATTTCGTCAGTCAATAACCGGTGTCATACTTGCAGGCGGCCGAGGAAGCAGAATGGGTGGGCAAGATAAAGGCTTAGTCCCTTTACTCAGTAAACCACTCTACCAGTATATTTTAGCGCGTTTAAGCCCCCAAGTGGGCCAAGTCATCATCAATGCAAACCGCAATCAAGCGCGTTATCGAGAGAGCCAGTTGACCGTTATTTCTGATTTAAATCACGATTTTTCCGGTCCACTCGCTGGAATGCAAGCTGCACTACACTATGCTAAGACAGAGTGGTTGCTATTTGTACCTTGTGACGTTCCTGATTTTCCACTTAATTTAGCTAAAAAAATGTTTAGTGAGAAAGGCACTCACCTTGCCTGCTATGCACAAGATAATGAGCGAGAACATCCAACATTCGCTTTACTACACAACTCGCTTAAAACTCGCCTTGATGATTACCTTGCAAGAGGCGATCGCAAACTGATGCTATTTATGCGTGAAATCGACGCAAAAGGTATCATTTTCACGTCAGAGTCTGACACGTTTATTAATTTAAATACTCCGGAAGATAGCCGTCTATGGGAGCGGCAACGAAAATAGCCATGAATCAGAATACTCTACCTCTACTTGGCATTACCGCTTATAGCGGCACTGGCAAAACAACATTATTAAAAAAAGTGATCCCGTTACTTCGCAAACGTAATGTTCGCGTTGGTTTAATTAAGCACACTCACCATGACATGGAAGTGGATAAACCGGGCAAAGACAGCTTTGAATTACGTAAGGCAGGTGCAGACCAAACACTCGTTGCTAGTGAAAAACGCTGGGCATTAATGACTGAGACCCCCGACGCTAATGAAATGGATCTACGCTATTTAGCCAGCCGTTTCGATCCCTCATCATTAGATCTGATCCTCGTTGAAGGATTTAAACATGAAACGATCGATAAAATCGCGTTGTTTCGCTCTGAGGTGGGTAAACCCCTTAATGGCTTGATAGATAACTATGTGGTTGCTGTTGCAAGTAATGAAATCATTGATACTCACGTGCCGCAATTAGATATCAATAACCCGGAGCAAATCGCTGATTACATTGTGTCTTGGTGGCAAAAAAGTCAATAACTCCCTAATACTGCGTTTATTTTTTGGCGCAAATAAGCGCGGTTTAAATTCATTAAAAATAACCTAAAGACGCTCATGACTCGTACTCAACGTTTACTGACCTTATTGCAGATACTCAAAGAGAATCGCTACCCTATTACCGCTGAAGCACTTTCATCACAACTGCAAGTCAGCGTGCGTTCTATCTATCGAGATATTGAATCTCTACGTGACCAGGGTGCTGAAATTATCGGGGAAGCTGGTATTGGCTACCAATTAAAAACGGGTCTGTTATTACCGCCTTTAGCTTTCGATGAAAATGAACTTGAAGCCTTAACATTAGGTTTACGTTGGGTAAAAAGTAATGCAGACACCGAACTAAAAAACTCCGCAATACGGGCAATAAGTAAAATTAATGCCGTAGTAGCAGGTCATTCACAGAAAATCCTAAATCAAAATACCTTATTTGCACCTACCACACATTTCTATGAAATTAACGACATCATCGTTAAAGACTTACGTTTAAGTTTACGAGAAGAATGCAAAGCCAAAATGACTTATCTTGACGGACAAAACCAGCCTAGTGAACGAATTATTTGGCCAATTGCGATTGGTTATATGAAAGATTCACAAGTACTGGCTGCTTGGTGTGAATTACGGAAAAGTTACCGCCACTTTCGTTTAGACCGCATTCAATCTTATTGTGCTCTTACTGACAAACTCCCTTATCCAAAAAACTACCTGCTAGAACGCTGGCAAAAAGAAGTATTGTGCGTCTCTCCTGACAATTTCTGACACTCAGCTCCCTTATAGTAAGCGTTCAACTTCATATAAGGAAATCACCATGAGCGAACTGGTTCTTTTTACTAATTCAATGTCACGTGGTAACACAGTCGACCTACTATTAAAAATTTTAGACGTTCCTTACAAGCGTATTGAATTAGGTTATGGTGCAGATATGCATACGGCTGAATATCTTGCAATTAATTCGATGGCGAAAGTTCCCGCACTTGTTGATGGTGATGCGATTGTGACGGAAACGGCGGCAATTTGTCTCTATCTAGCCGATAAATTTATTGAAAAAGGCTTAGCGCCTGCATTGAATGACCCTAAACGTGCAGATTATTATCGCTGGTTCCTATTTACTGCTGGGCCCATTGAATCCGCATTCACTATCAATAACTTAGGGATTCAATTAGATGAAGAGCAGCAAAAATCATCTGGCTTTGGCTCTGTCGAACGCACAATGGCCTGCTTAGAAATCGGTTTAAACAATGCTAAACCGTTTATTTGTGGTGAGCAATTTACTGCTGTCGATGTGTATGTCGGTGCATTTGTGATGTTTTTAGTCAAATACCAAATCATGGAAACCACCCCTGCGATGCAAAAATACCTTGATAGCTTAGCGACTATTCCTGCGATTGCAGAACTGTTGACAAAATAATGCCAAAAAAAAGCTAAGCTCAAATGAACTTAGCTTTTAATTTAAATAACCAATACTTAACGCATGGTCACGAATTCTTCTGCCGCTGTCGGGTGAATAGCGACAGTATTATCGAAGTCTTTTTTGGTTGCGCCCATTTTTAATGCAACCGCAAAGCCTTGTAAGATTTCATCCATTCCGAAACCAATACCATGGATACCCACGATTTTTTCATCTTCACCAACACAAACTAATTTCATACGGCAAGGCTGACGATGCGAAGTGACGGCGGTATACATGGCTGTGAAAGATGACTTATAGCATTTCACTTTATCAGCACCATATTTTTCAATCGCTTCTGGCTCAGTTAAACCGACAGTACCAATTGGTGGGTGTGAGAACACCACCGTTGGGATATTACTGTAATCTAAGTGTTCATCCGGTTTATTATTAAATAAACGTTCAGATAAACGACGACCCGCAGCAACCGCAACAGGGGTTAACTCAACGGCACCAGTGTTATCACCAACTGCATAGACACCCGGTACATTGGTATTTTGGTATTTATCAACCTTGATATAACCTTTTTCATTCAGTGCGACGCCTGTGGCTTCAATATTCAGGTTATCTGTCATTGGTTCACGACCAATAGCCCAAATTAATGCATCGACGGTTTGTTCTTGACCATTTTCCAGTTTTAACGTCAGTGAGCCATCTGCATTTTTCACGACTTCTTTTGGAATTGATTCCGTATGCAGTTTAGGGCCTTCCGTATTCATGACTTCCACTAATGTTTCGACAATCAGTGGGTCAAATGAGCGCAGTGGTGCATGTTTACGTACAAATAAATGCGCCTCTGCACCTAAACCATTTAATACACCCGCGAGCTCAACAGCAATATAGCCAGCGCCCACGACTGCAACACGTTTTGGTAATGCTTCAAGTTCAAAGAAACCGTCAGAAGTCATTCCATATTCTGCCCCTGGGATAGCAGGGATCACAGGGCGCCCGCCAGTTGCAATCAAAATATGGTCTGCGGTGTAGGTTTCACCATTTACCTCAACAGTATGGGCGTCAATAAAACGTGCAAAACCATTGATGACATCAACTTTATTATTGCCTAAAACACGGTCATAAGACTGGTGAATGCGGTCAATATAAGCAGTACGACTATCAATAAGTGTTTTCCAATCAAAACGATTAATTGTCGCATCAAAACCATAATCAGGACCATAATTGCGAATAGCTTCCGAGATTTGTGCTGCATGCCACATCACCTTTTTCGGTACGCAGCCCACGTTAACACAAGTCCCACCTAATGCTTTCGCCTCAATTAAGGCACATTTTTGTCCATACATTGCTGCACGGTTCATCGACGCAATACCACCGCTTCCGCCACCAATTGCGATATAGTCGTAATGTTTGCTCATAATTTGGTTATTCCCATTGATTGAATGATTTATGAATGCATTTTCTCGCATCATGCTATTGATTGTCATGGCATAAATAGCGCTTTACGATAGATAACACCTGTTAATTTAATCGTTATTACCTATCAAAAATACAGTTTACTCTGGAACAATCCACTCAACTAACGTATGTCCAGTACCTTCAGGAACGAGTGTTTTGTGTAACCACGGCAGCACATTCTTCATTTGCTGCTCAAGTTTCCAAGGTGGGTTGATAACAATCATACCGGATGCCGTCATTCCACGTTGATCGCTATCAGGACGTACCGCCAATTCAATTTGTAGTATTTTTCGAATACCTGTTGCTTCTAATTGATTGACCATACGCTTAATTTGTTGACGCAATACAACAGGATACCAAATTGCATATGTTCCTGTTGCAAAGCGTTTATAGCCTTCCACCACCCCTTTCACGACCGCTTCATAATCCGTCTTCATCTCATAAGGTGGATCCATTAGCGCAAAGCCACGTCGACTCTGTGGGGGTAATTTCGATTTCAGTTGTTGATAACCATCTTCCCTGAAAACTTGCGCGCGGTTATCTCGTGAAAATTCCGTACGTAATAACGGATAATCGCTCGAATGTAATTCCGTTAATACCAGCTTATCGTGTTCACGTAATAAATATTTTGCCAATAATGGTGAGCCTGGGTAATAGCGTAAACGCCCATTATCATTCAGTTGGCGCACAATATTCATGTACGGCAATAATTCCTCAGGTAAATCCGGTTGCTCCCAAATACGCGCAATCCCTTCAAGATATTCACCTGTTTTTTCCGCATGTTCCCCCGTTAATTGATAACGGCCAGCACCTGAGTGCGTATCTATATACAGAAACGGTTTTTCTTTCTCTTTCAGAGATTCAATGATCAAGCTCTGTACCGTGTGTTTTAGCACATCGGCATGGTTGCCTGCGTGAAAGCTGTGACGATAACTTAACATGTAACGTTTATTTCCTGAGGAAATTTAATATTAGCCACTAAGATGACTATTATTAAATAGGTTCTTTAAAGATAGCCTTTTTGAACAAAAAATAGACCGGATTTATTCTTCCGCCTCATTATAGCTAAATTTAGCGACAAATGTCATAACCATAGTCATGCTAAAATTCACATGACCAGAATGAAAGAAAACGCTATCCTAAACACAAATTTAAAAATAAACAGAGGTAAATTATGAATAAGTTACTTATCACCACCAGCGCTTGTGTTTTATTTTTTGCTAGCTCATCGGCAATGGCAGCAAAAACACAAAACGGCTGCGAAATAAAAAAACAACGCATCGAAGAACAAATCAATTACGCTAAGCAACATGGAAATCAGCATCGAGTAAGAGGCTTAGAAGAAGCATTAGATAATGTGAATCGTTATTGTACGCCTGAATCTTTATACCGTGATAGCCAAAAAGAGGTAGCAGAGAAAACAGAAAAAGTGCAAGAACGCGAAGCTGAATTACAAGAAGAAAAACTAGAGGGCAATGACCGTAGCAAAATTGAAAAGCGCGAGAGAAAATTAGCAGAAGCACAAGCTGAATTAAAAGAGGCCCAAGCTGAGCTGAAAGTTTATAAAGATGCGCTTTAGCCTATCGCCCCTTTTCCTCTGATTAATTAATTAGTTACTTTAACTTTAAACAAACATCCCAATGACTATTTATCTCATAACACAGTCATTGGGATGAATTTATTGGCCAATTTAAGCTATAGTATTGTGCATATCATTCATTTATAGGCATTAAATAGGTCGAAAAGTCAGACAATTTTAGTTGCGGGAAAAGGGGATTAAATGTCGAATACGCAGGAAGAAGAACAAAAAGATACCAATAAACTGAAAGCGACACTGAATAAAAGTATTGATGGCAGTAAAAAAGCATTGACCTTCTCAATGCGAGTTGTGAACTTTATTTGTGCGATTCCTTTTATTGCTCATATCATTCGTACTGCACAACGTTTTAACGACCGAATGGGAAACCAGTTTGGGGCTGCAATTACCTATTTCTCCTTTCTCTCTTTAATTCCTGTTTTAATGTTTTCATTCGCCGCTGCCGGTTTTGTATTAGCCAGCAATCCTGAACTACTTGAAAAATTAGTTCGTGGAATTTCTGCAAATATTACTGACCCTACGCTCGCAAATACATTAGAAAGAACAATCGATACGGCAATACGTCAACGTACGACAGTTGGATTAACCGGGTTAGCTTTAGCCGTATACTCCGGAGTTAATTGGGTTAATAACTTACGCTTGGCTATTTTGGCGCAATCACGTTCTGTATGGGAACGTAATGAAGATGAACATGAAAATATTATTTTCCGCTACATTCGCGACTTCTTTGCTTTAATTGGTCTACTTATTGCCTTAATTGTGACAATTACCCTGACTTCTGTTGCTGGCTCTGCACAGGCGACGATTGTCAGTACTCTTGGGCTAGACGGTATAGAATGGCTTAAACCTGCTTGGACACTAATTGGCTTAACTATATCAATTACAGCCAACTTCCTATTATTTTTATGGATTTTTTGGATCCTACCGCGTATGCAACACCGTCGTAGATCGCTATTTAAAGGCACTTTGCTGGCGGCTATTGGGTTTGAAATTATTAAATCCATTATGACTTGGATTTTACCTAACCTTGCTTCATCGCCTTCTGGAGCCGCATTTGGTTCAGTCCTTGGGCTAATGGCCTTCTTCTACTTCTTTGCGCGTTTAACTTTATTTTGTGCAGCTTGGATAGCGACTGATGAGCCAAAAGGTTCATTGGATAACGGAATGATTAAATAGCAACTTATTGAGGGCGGTGATGTTAACCCGCCCTACCTCGCTTAAAACTAGCGTTTCATTTCTTCCGCTAACGTTCTAACCAATAAAGACGCTGGCATCTCGCGAGCTTTCGCCACACTCTGCCCCGCCCAATATGCCGCAAACTCATCGCTACCTGACTTCATTGCCGCCGCATTAAGTTGCTTACCAATATCATAAACTAATGGGTAATCAGGTAATTTATTTGTCTCGTAGCCATTACCTACTTGAATAAATTGATTAATAATCCCTCTCGCTGGGCGTCCTGAAATCGCAGAAGTGAGTTGAGTGAGATCCCCAGTTTGCTGTTTGATCTTAGCCCGATAGCCTGCATTCGCAGCAGATTCAGGACAAAGCAAAAATGCCGTTCCTAATTGCGCGGCAGCAGCACCGCACTCTAAAGCCATATTGATAGCTTGCCCATCCATCATGCCACCCGCTGCAATTACTGGTAAATCAATATGTTGAGAGATTAATGTCACTAATTCATAAGTGGTGAGTTCCTCATCTAAAGATTGCAAATCAAATATGCCTCGATGCCCTCCCGCCTCAATACCTTGTGCAACTACCGCGTCAATTCCAGCCAATTCAACTTGTTGGGCTTCGTACAAATTCGTAGCCGTCGCCATGGTATAGATACCGTGTTGCTTGAATTGCTGTATCACCTCGGTGGATGGAATATTAAAATGAAAACTCACTACTGCAGGTTTTGTTTCGAGTAACATCGATAACATTTCTGAGTTATCTAAAAAAGTTTGATAAATTTCATTGAGATAAGCAGGGGGAGTCTCATTAAATTGAGCAAAATAAGGTGCTAAATACTGGATCCATCCCTGTTCATTAGCAGGGTAACGTTTAGCCGGTAAATGGCAGAATAAATTGACATTGAATGCTTTACTTGTCAGTGCTTGCGTTTGAGTAATCAATTGGCGAGCCTGTTCCACTGAATTTGCGCCTAAGCCAAGCGAGCCAAGCCCACCCGCCTCTGAGACCGCAGCAGCTAGTGTTGGAGTAGAAACACCCGCCATCGGGGCTTGTATGATGGGATAACGCAAACCTAACCGTTGTAGAAATGTATTCGAGTTGTTCATGTTCTTTCCTTTACTTCAATGTCCGGGTACATTTTATGTTCTTATATTGAAGATAAACATAGCACCAAATTTATATAAAAAGAAAAAACACTTGCCATCATGTGGTCGCCATATTATTCCTTTAAGCGCATTTAAAGCGTACATTGAATTGTATAAATATGATTAAGATGGCATGCATCTTAATCATTTAACAATGAGATTATTATGACCCTCCCTATTCAACAGCTCGAAAATTTAACTTGTGGTGTCGTCCTTTACTACCATAATCAAACCAAAAATAGCGTGAATACCTTCTGTGCTAGAGGGGCGGATATTGAAGGTATGCCTCTCACTGTTGATACACCGCTGCGAATTGCCAGTAATACAAAGACATTTACCGCCGCTGCAATTTTACGCCTTACTGAAATGGGAAAACTCAGTATTGATGATGCAATATCTAAATATATTGACCCACAGTATAATGCGCTACTCAGTCGCCAATATAACACTCACGCTATCACTATCCGCCATTTACTAGAACACAGCAGTGGCCTACTAGACCATGCAGATGGTGACTACCTCAAAGCCGTTCTTAAACAACCTAATTATGTTTGGAGCCGAACCGAACAAGTCGAAATGTACATGCATAAACAGTTTCCAACATTTTCGCCTTCTGAATCCTTTATCTATTCAGATACTGGATATATTTTGCTCGGTGATATTATTGAACGAATTACGGGCAAATCCCTTGGCCTAGCAGTTAGGGAACTTTTGCATTTCGACACTATTGGTCTTGAAAGCGCCTATTGGGAATCATTAGAACAACCATCCCAAGACTCAGCCCCAAGAGCACGTCAATATTTAGGTAAATGGGATGGAACTCATATTCACGCCTCCATGGATGCCTATGGTGGCGGTGGCTTAGTTATGTCATCGAAACAAATGGCGATATTTTTAGAAGCACTGTTTGAGGGGAATATTTTTTCATCACCGAATACACTAAAGACGATGCTAAGTGTGGGGTCTCACGAAGGTGCAGAAAACTATCGATTGGGCATTATGGTGAATGTTGTCAATGGCATCACCTTGTATTCCCATTTGGGTTTTTGGGGGTCTGTCGCCTATTACGCACCTGAAGCAAAAACCTGTGCGGCAGGGTTTGTTGATGACAAAGAGTCACGAGAAACGCTAATTTGTGTGATTGAATCGCTATTAAGCCAATAACATTAAATTAAAAGATAGCCACTGAATCATTCAATAGCTATCTTTCATATTTCTATTCTTACTCACTTATTGTGCGGCTGGCTTTTCTGCAACAGGTGCAGCCGGAGCCACTTCTGTTGATGCTGGAGCGGCAATTTGCGGCCATAGCACCTTGGTAAATTTCTGGCGAATTTGTTCTGCATCCATCATTTGTTTATCTTTTGGCTGCGCTAATACAAAAGCGGCCTCTTGAGATAATAACCGACGGGCTTCCATATTCACCTGCTCAAGGCTTTGTGATGCCAAGAAAGCTTGCCTTAAGCGTTGGTACTGTTCAGGAGCAATATCAACCACCCCATTTTGTTGGGAAATCAGACGTTGGCTAATCAAAACATCGGTACTCGTACGCGCGTAGGCGGCAAATAATTGCGATAACTGCACCTGTTTTTCTTTGAGCATGTCGTCAAATAACTCAGCAGCAATACCATTTTGGTTAATCGATGCAAGTTCATTCGCGACGATATCTGTCACCGCTTCCATTTTTTCAGGCGCTGCCGTCACCGTTAATGTGCAACTGGCTTTTTGATATTGCACGCGGCAATCTAGCCCCGGAACAACTTCCCCCTGATTAAATTTCTGATTGAACGCTTTTTGCAGAGAACGATAGACAGCCTCACGCGCTAAATCACTCGACCAATAACGCAGTAAAACATTTGAGTCTTTAATGGGTAGCCAATCAATGTCCCAAATTAAAGAAAGCGTATCCTGCGCAGGTTGTTCCTGCAAAATATCAATAGATTGCGGTTTTACTGCTGATAATACCGCAACAGAAACAGGTTCAGAGCGCTTACCTTCTAATGAAGAGAACGTTTGTGAGATTGAATCAGATAACATTCGAGAATCTACATGGCCCGCAACATACAATGTCATCACATCTGGTGTGTACCATTTTTGATAAAACGAGTTCACACTATCAAGAGCGACAATACCATTCGGTTTTTGGCCAGGGTCATATCCCATCATTGTTGAACCCTTTAAACGCGCTCGCCAAACAGGGTCGTTAGCATTTAAAGGTAGTGTTGCAACTGGGACATTTTGTGCCGTCAAACCGTTATGCAATGTCGTTTCTGTGTACTCAGCACCTGCAACAGAAGTCGCTAGCCAGCTTAGGGCTTGCTTAATTAAGTCTGGGCGATTATTTGGTAAGCTTAAGCTATAAATAGTGTAGTCATAGGAAACAACCGCGGGTGGAATTGGCATATCAGGGTCTGCGGCCTGGCGCCAGAATTCTTGCAATGTTGCGGTTGGAAATGCTTCAGTTTGATGAAACAACGCCATTTTAGGTATAAGGTAACTGTATCCTTTCTCGCTCGCTTTTTCTGTTAATGAGCCTGTTTTAATTGCTAACCTGAGCTGGATACGGTCATTTGGACGTTGTGGTGTTTGTAATAATTGCCAGCTAAAGCCATTTTCTAGCTTCCCTTGCTGCCATGCTGGATCAGGTTGTAAAGGCTCAGCGCCAGCTAAATGCGCGACTGAGAATAATACAACACCAATGATATACCGAACTTTCAAGCCCTGCATGTAAACCCCTATGTGTTTTATATCTTTATATTTAACCGCGAATAACGACAGATAAATTAACGAAAAACGCGAACTTATCGGGTTAAACGATATAGTTTGGCTTTATTCCATTTTTCATTGTCACCACTATAACGATATTAGACCATAAAGCTGAGTTCATGTTCATGGCTTAGTCTGATTTTTGCTGTTTTCTTTGACGATTATACCCTTTTGCCAGCAAACCTAGCTCATCGTCACGATGATATTCAGACACAGCAATTTGATTAACTTCAGAATTTGTCTGTAACTCAATTGCGATTTTACGCAGTGGCCTTATTATCATCCGGCTGACACACCACGTCATTCCAATAGCAATAATGAGCACCAACAATAAATAAGTTGTCGTCATCAAAGCAAGGGTATTGAGCGCAAACCGATAAACACGGTTCGGGTCAACTTGTAATGTCAAATACCCTTGAGGCTTCGCTTGCAACACAACATTCCCGTATGCATACAGTGGTACGGTCATTTCGACAGGGATCCCCACAAAATGAGTCACCCAATTAGGTATCGGCTTAGGCGTTGCAAAGCTTAGATTCATTACCGTTGTACCATCAACAGTAATAATCGCATTTCCCATAATGCCTGATGTCTTTAAACTTATTAGTAGCCGTTTAACTTCGTTGAGGTCAGAGCTTAGCAATGAATCTGTTAATGGTTTTTGAATTTGTACTACAGCGTTACTGAGTTGGTCTAAATAATCTTGCTTACGTTGCTCAACTAAGTAACTGAATTGAATAGCTAAAAAAAGCGCAAGTGATAGCAACGTAATCATAAAGAATACGACCATACTTTTTAATGTTAGTGAGCGTTGGACTCGGGTATTCATTTGGCCACAACCTTTCTAATCAAGCAGCTTTTTAAAGAAAATGGAAACATCAGCCAGTATACTTGATTTTATCTGCAAAAGAGTAGTTTAAAAAGAAAGATTGGGTATTTAGGACAAACAGCATGTTAACGCCATTTAAAGGCATGATGAAATAAAAAACGGCAGAAAGTTAACCTTTCTACCGTTTCACACATTAACTTACCGTTATCGTCTGTTTTTCATCTTCATCAACCGCAAAACACGCAACCAACTGTTGGTCATATTCCTTCAATGTTGGCTGGAATTGAGTACATTGGCCAAATGCTCTACGGCACCGCGCTGCAAATGCACATCCCGGTGGTGGGTTTAAAGGGCTTGGTAACTCTCCTGTTAACTTAATACGTTCGCGCCGAGCGTCTGGGTTCAACCTTGGTGTCGCTGATAATAACGCTTGGGTATAAGGGTGAAGAGGGTTATTAAAAATCTGCTCTTTTGTCCCTTTCTCCACACAGCGGCCTAAATACATCACCATGACTTCATCAGCAATATGCTCTACCACCGATAAATCATGTGAAATAAAGACATAAGACAAGCCTAGATCTTGCTGTAAATCCATCATCAGGTTTAATACTTGAGCACGAACAGAAACATCCAGCGCGGAAACCGGTTCATCTGCAACCACGATGTCAGGGTCAAGCATTAAACCCCGCGCTATCGCGATACGCTGACGCTGCCCACCAGAAAACATGTGAGGATACCGGCTATAGTGTTCTGTTTTTAAACCCACTTTTGCCATCATAGATAATACTTTTTCTTTGCGCTGCTCTTTCGAGAGTGAAGTATTAATCAATAGCGGCTCTTCCAAAATTTGCCCCACCTTTTTACGAGGGTTTAAAGAGCCATAAGGGTTTTGAAACACAATTTGGATTTTTTGACGACGCAGTTTCTCCGCAGACTTATCTTTTACTAACAAGTTTTGGTCTTGGTAATACAACTCGCCCTCAGAGGGTTGCTCAATCATGGTTAATAAACGACCTAATGTCGATTTACCACAACCCGATTCTCCAACCACTGCCAATGTTTTGCCTCTTTCTAGCTCAAAAGAAACGCCATCTAATGCTTTCAAGGTTTTTTCCGCAGCAAAAACCCCTCTTTTGACAGAATAATATTTTTTCAAATCCACCGCTTTGAGCAATGGAGCATGTTGTTTGTCACTCATAATGTTGGCCTCCCCATATCATCCAGCGGCATATGGCATTTGACTTGGCGATCACCAACGGTTTGTAACATTGGCTCTTCTTGACGGCATTTCTCCGTTGCATACGGACAACGTGGATTCAATAAACAACCCACAGGCCTATCATATTTCCCGGGTACTACACCCGGAAGTGAGGCTAAGCGTGATTTATTCGTCGCAAATTCAGGCAAAGCACGTAGTAGCGCTTGTGTATAAGGATGACGAGGATGTTTAAAAATATCGTTCGCTTTGGCTGACTCAACCACCTGTCCCGCATACATCACAATAATATGATGTGCAGCTTCTGCCACTAAAGCGAGGTCATGAGTGATAAGCACCAATGCCATATTTTCTTGTTGCTGTAATTCCAACAATAACTCAATAATTTGCGCTTGAATGGTGACATCTAACGCTGTTGTCGGTTCATCAGCAATCAATAACTTAGGCCGGCACGCTATCGCCATTGCTATCATCACACGCTGACTCATTCCACCAGATAACTGATGAGGATACACATCTAAACGTGATTGTGGGTCGGGGATCCCCACCATATCCAAGAGGTCAATAGCTCGCTGTTTACGTGTACTTTTGCTCCCTCCTTGATGCACTTTCAATGCTTCCATGATCTGATACCCTACTGTAAAACAAGGGTTTAAACTGGTCATAGGATCTTGGAAAATCATCGCCACATCGGCACCAACAATCTGCCTGCGTTCTTTTTCAGGGATCGACAGTAAATCACGCCCATCAAATTTTAAAGAATCAGCCATCACTTTCCCGGGGTAATCAATTAACCCCATAATCGCGAGTGAGCTAACGGATTTACCCGAACCCGATTCACCCACGATACCAACGACTTGGCCTTTATCAACGCTATAACTGATGCGGTCAACGGCGCGAAACGGTGCTTTTTCGTCTCCGAAATGTACCGAAAGTTGTTCTACATTTAACAATGCCATTTGGTTACCTCATCACTGCTTGAGTTTTGGATCAAATGCATCACGTAACCCATCACCCATCAGGTTAAACGCAAGCACCGTCAATAAAATTGCCAGTCCAGGGAAAGTCACAACCCACCATGCGCTTTGTGCAAATTGCAACACATCAGACAGCATCGTTCCCCACTCAGGAGTCGGTGGCTGTGCGCCCATTCCAAGGAAACCCAAAGCAGCCATATCTAAAATGGCATTCGAAAAACCTAAAGAGGCCTGCACAATCAATGGAGCCAAGCAGTTAGGCAAGATGTTCACAAACATTTGGCGTACTGCCCCGGCACCCGCTACACGGGAGGCCGTCACATAGTCACGGTTTACTTCTACTAAAACCGCTGCTCGTGTTAATCGAATATAGTGAGGTAATGCAACAAACGTTAAAGCAATCGAGGCATTAACAATAGAAGGACCAAAAATGGCGACCAGCACCAAGGCTAATAATAAACTTGGTAATGCCAGCATGATATCGACAACTCGCATAATTAATGCGTCAACGACACCACCAAAATAGCCAGCGATCACACCAATAGTGACACCCATTATTAACGATAGAACAACCACTAAACAGCCAACTAGCAGTGACAAGCGGGCGCCATACATTAAACGAGAGAGTAAATCGCGCCCAACATCATCAGTCCCTAAAATAAACTGCCAACTTCCCCCATCTTCCCAAACGGGTGGAGCAAGTAAGAAATCACGGAATTGTTCATCTGGAGCATGTGGGGCTAATACCCCCGCAAAAATCGCAATCAGTACCATCAGGATGATATAGAACATCCCGACAACTGCCCCTTTGTTACGTTTAAAATAGTGCCAAAATTCTTGTAATGGTGTCATCGGCTGCGGGGCGCTGACAACGGTTGGCTCAGTAGATTGAGACATTTGGCGCTCCTTATTTTTTATGACGAATACGAGGGTTTACAATGCCATACAGCACGTCGACCACTAAGTTTACAAAGATAATCAATGTCGCAACCAGTAGAACTCCCCCCTGTACAACAGGGTAGTCTCGACGCTGTAGCCCTTCGATTAACCAGCGTCCTAATCCGGGCCATGAGAAAATAGTTTCTGTCAAAATAGCCCCTGCTAACATCACCCCAACCTGCAAACCAATTACTGTGACCACAGGCAATAATGCATTACGTAATGCATGAATTAAAATTACGCGCGCGCGGCCAAGACCTTTGGCACGAGCAGTACGAATATAATCCTCTCCCAGCACTTCTAGCATTGATGAGCGAGTCATACGTACAATGACGGCTAATGGGATCGTTCCCAAAACAATGGAAGGCAATATTAAGTGCTCTACGGCATCAATAAAATCGCCATCTTCACCCCAAATTAGGGTATCAATTAACATAAAACCGGTCAGAGGCTGAGAATCATCAAGAAAAACGGTATCACTGACTCGCCCTGCAACCGGGGTGAGATCTAACTGTACCGACACTAACATGATGAGCATGATCCCCCACCAGAAGATAGGCATTGAGTAACCCGTTAAAGAAAGGCCAATTGCAGTGTGGTCAAAAATAGACCCACGTTTTACTGCGGCTAACACCCCAACTGGGATCCCAACAGAAATCGCAAAAATCATGGCGCAAGTTGCCAATTCAACGGTCGCTAAAAAACGAGGTAAAAACTCTTCCCATACCCCGATACGACTTTTTAGGGAAATCCCTAAATCACCATGAAATATTCCATTGATATAATGGAGATATTGTTTCCAAAGTGGCTGATCAAGCCCTAGTTCAGCCATTAAATACGCATGCCTTTCAGGGGATAATCCCCTTTCACCAGCCATGATCATCACCGGGTCACCCGGGATCATGTGGACAAAAGCAAAAGTCAATAATGTAATACCGATAAACGTGGGGATCACAAGCCCCAATCGTCGGAGGATAAATTGCAACATATCCTGAATCTCTTTAATAATGCCGTTGACGGCTCTTAGTCCGTTTGGCTACTCAGAAAATCGCTTTTCCGGGTGCTCACAAACAACTCAACTTCTCTGCTTCTTCTAGAGAAGAAAACGCCCTCCGCTCTAAACCAGCAACGAAGGGCATAGACAGATTAGATACGATTACTTCTCAATATCGACGTTTTCGAAGTGGTGCTTGCCTAGTGGGTCAACCACATAGCCTTTGACTTCTTTACGTACTGGTTCAAACACTGTGGAGTGCGCGATAATGAGGGCTGGAGCCTGCTCATTCATCACAACTTGCGCTTGTTTGTACAGATCGACTCGCTTGTCGTGATCTGCTGTTTGACGTGCTGGTTGGATCAAGTTTTCGAAACTTTGATTACACCATTTTGAGTAGTTAGAACCTTGTTCTTTTGCTGCACAGCTAAATAAGGTTGCAAAGAAGTTATCAGGGTCCCCATTGTCACCCGTCCAACCCATCATTACCGTTTGTGGCTCGCCATCTTTCGCTCGTTTGAGGTATTCACCCCACTCATAGCTGACAACCTTTGATTTAACGCCAACTTTTGCCCAGTCAGCTTGGATCATTTCCGCCATGCGGCGGGCATTTGGGTTATATGGTCGTTGAACAGGCATCGCCCATAAGTCAATTTCAAAGCCATTCGGGAAGCCCGCTTCTGCTAATAATGCTTTTGCTTTTTCAGGATTATATTCGTAATCGATCACCGCATCGTTATAGCCCCACATTGTTGGTGGGATAAGGTTTTTCGCTTTTTGACCTGCTCCTTGATAAACCGCTTCGATAATTGCATCTTTGTTCACCGCCATAGACAGTGCTTGGCGAACTTTTTGATTATCCAGCGGTTTTTTCTCAACATTATAAGAGAGATAACCAACGTTCAGCCCTGGTTGCTCCATTAGTGTAATGTCTTTATCTTGCTTCATGCGCTCTAAGTCAGCTGGGTTTGGATATGGCATGACTTGGCATTCATTTTTTTGCAATTTTGCATAACGAACGGAAGCATCTGGTGTGATAGAGAAAACTAAGCGGTCAAGTTTAGGTTTTGTGCCCCAGTATTGGTCGTTGGCTTTATAAAGAATACGAGAGTCTTTTTGATACTGTTGCAGGACAAATGGACCCGTTCCAATTGGGTTTAAATCTACTTTTTCTGGCGTGCCCGCTTTCAGCATCTGGTCTGCATATTCAGCAGAAAGAATTGATGCGAAGTCCATTGCCATATCGGCTAAGAATGGAGATTCAGGGCGAGTTAAGGTAATTTTAACTGTATTATCATCAACTTTCTCTACTTTATCGATGATTTTATCCATATCCATTCCCATAAAGTATTCATAGCTGCCGCCTGAAACTTTATGATATGGGTGGTTAGCATCTTTTTGACGCATAAATGTATAGATTACATCGTCTGCGTTCAAATCACGGCTTGGTTTAAATTCTTTATTCGAGTGCCATTTGACACCTTTACGCAGATGGAAAGTGTACTCTTTACCATCATCGCTCACTTCCCAGCTTTCAGCCAAACCAGGTTCAATTTCAGTTGTTCCTAATTTGAACTCAACTAAACGGTTATACAGTGGGATAGAACTTGCATCATAAGTCGTTCCTGATGTGAACAACTGTGGGTTAAAGCCCTCAGGGGAGCCCTCTGAGCAATAAACTAATGTTTTTGCCTGTACTGATGCGGATACCGCTAATGCTGCCAATGTAAGCCCTACTGTCAGTAGGCCTGTCTTTTTAATAGAGCGCATCTGTATGCTCCTATGGTGTTCATGTTGTTTTGCTTGATGTCTAAATCCGTCATAAAAGCGACAGATGTAGTATCTGTATTTTTTGTTATTCATTGTGCAATTAATCAACTGTCACTCGCTTCGTCAATAGCCACATTTACGACCCACCTTCAATTCATGTAACATATTAGAAACAATTAACACTGCAATTTAGCTTAAAATTTCATAATAAAGGACTAGATGCAGGCGTTATAACCATATAATTAGTAATGAATAGGGTTTTATATCGAGGTTATTTATTTTTATATTTGTGATTAAGTGCTGAATTACTGAACGAATATAGTGCTTTTATTGGTGTGATACGAAATAAAACACTAAAGAGAATCGATGTGGAAATTATTTTAGTATGTAATTATTTAGTTTGTTTTTTATGCAAATAAAAAACATTCAACTGCCGATGCTAAACATAATTTTAACCATTTGATAACTTAAAGAATAAAATAGTACTCGTCGCATTCTTTCACTCATTTCATAGGTGTACAGAAAATGCTCTAATACAGGCGATAAAAACTACAATTAGCTAATTTGTATAAAAAACACCACTTAGATGACGCAGCAAGCAACACAGTCTACTGATTTTATTAATAATAAAATGAGACATGAAAGCCTGAGCTGACATTCTGCGCAAAAGGTCGGTTTCCTTGCCAAAGCGGAGTTTCTGTAAATAAGTGATATGACAAACGCCCTAATTGGCCTTTCGCACCAATCCTTCCACCTAGTAATACGTTTTCCTTCCAAAATGTTGCTTTATCATTCGCCGTTGCCCCTATCCCCAATGAAGTATATAGAGCCACTTGTTGCCAAGGAGTATTCCATAACAGTTCATTTTCCAACCTTAAGCTATTATCCCCCATATCAGTATATTGCGATCCACCAATAAAACCGCTAATCCCCCCAGCTCCAGCTAATGATTCTTGGTCTAGTACTACATCTAACTTGTCACGGCTCAGCCGTACCTCAAATTGGCCTTGATATTGAAAAGGAAGTACTTCTCTATACGCTGAAAGTGATATTTTCAAAATTTGTGGCTTACGTAATCCCGTTATTTGCTGTGCATTGGCACCAAACCAGTCAGTTCCTTGTTTATACTTTAATTTTAGTGAGGTATTACCTTGTGAAAAACTAGCTTGATGAGAAAATTCACCAATAATGTAATTAGCAAAACGCTGTTGTGTTTGTAAGTATAAATCAGATAAAAAAGTGTCACTTTTTTGGATTTGAGATCCTAGACTTATTGAAGTAACCGAATGTTCAGTTCGCTTTAATAAGTATTCTGCATTTAGTAAGAGAAACCAGTGGTACTGTTGTAGTCGTAAAGCCACATCATAGCTAGTAAGAACGGATTTATTTTCCTGATATCCACCAGACACAGAAAAAAGCCAATAATGATATGGCAGGGAGTAGAACAATGCTGCGGATGTTATTTCAGTGTCTTCCGAACCGCTAAGCTGACGACTGACTTCTGAATATAAAAAGTCACTGCGTAGCAAAGGATTAGCAACCATAAAAGTATGGCTAACTGAATTACTTACTTGCCCGGCAATTGAGTGTGACTCAAAAGAGAGAATACCTTGAAATTCACGTCGGTGTTGGCCAATCACCAATATTTGTGTGCCGTTTTCATTGGTTTTATCTGGAATTAATTTAATTTGAAAGGGAAGCAAAGACGTATTCTGTAAATTGTATAGGCCTTGCTCAAGATGCCAAAGGTTAAGCGCCTCCCCTTGCTTAAAAGGAAATATATGTGGCAGTAAGTTGTCTTCCGCCAGCTCGTTTTGATAAACCACCGAAGAAACGGTTCCTACTATTATTTTTGCTTGTAGGATACCAAGCAAAAAAGTTTGCTCTGGGTAATATAAATAAGAGGTCAGGTAGCCGGCTTTAATAAGTTCAGCCCTAATATAGTCAGCATAGTCGAGCAAACCTTGCTCGCTAATGCACTTACCTTCTAGCTTTTTTCGCCATCCATCAATATGCCTTGATGAAATTTCAGTTAGCTGCTGAGCATCGATTAAATAAACTTGGTTAATTATGATACATGTAGGCAATGTTTGAGTAATGGCAGTAACAGGCGTTATAGCATGGCTATAAGCTTTATTAGCCATGAAACCCCAAAAAAAGAAATAAAGGTATATTGATAAAAGGTAGTTGGCTTTCATTAACGAGTCCTTGTAATGAAAAAGCGTTTTTACTGGAAACAACATAAGAATGAATAACGATATTCATAAATAATGGGCTATCTGGGAACATAAATAACCCATCAGCCCAACTAGGAACTGGCTATATATCAACAGAAATAGGCGATGAAGAGCAAGGCAAGTTAGTCTGAAATTATAGATAGAAGAAGAGAGATAAAAACGAAAAAACCCACCTCAATGAGGTGGGTCTTAGAATTTGGTCGGCGAGAGAGGATTCGAACCTCCGACCCACTGGTCCCAAACCAGTTGCGCTACCAAGCTGCGCTACTCGCCGAAAACGGTGTGAATAATACTGCCAAGAACGGAGATCGTCAACCCATTTTTCGCCAATTCTGTTCGTTTGCTGATAAAACCACCAAAATGGTAAGGTTTATAAGCTAATCACCTTATTTAAAGTAAAAAATAAGCACTAGAGTATTTTAGTGCTTATTTATCAAACAGGTTAGCATTTGTAAAAATAGCGTCAACAATAAGCTAAAAACCTAATTTCAAGCCTATTGCAGCAAAGAAATATCCGCTACTTTCAAAAACAACTCACGTAACTGGCTTAATAGCGTCAAACGGTTAATACGCACCGCTTGGTCTTCATCCATTACCATAACATTTGCAAAGAATTCATCCACGATATCGCGTAAAGAAGCTAATTCAACTAAAGCCTCTTGATAATTCCTTTCTGCAAACATTGGCGCAAGCTTATCTTGTAGTACCACAACATGAGTCGCTAATTTGACTTCTTCAGGTGTTTTTAAAACAGATGCTAAAACGTTGTCAGCCAGTTTTTCTTCTGATTTACTCAGAATATTGGAAACACGTTTATTTGCCGCTGCAAGTGCCTGTGCTTCTTCTAATGAACGGAAGTGAGTAACTGCTTTCACTCGTGCATCAAAGTCAGCAGGTTGTGTTGGACGGCGAGCTAATACCGCTTGAATAGTATCAATGCTATAGCCTAATTCTTGATACCAAGAACGGAAACGACCAAGCATAAACTCAACAACGTCATTAACTACATTTTCATTGGTTAATTTATCGCCATATAAACGAGCCGCTTCTTCTGTCATTTCAACGAGATCAAGCTGGTAGCCTTTTTCAACGATGATGCGTAGGACACCTAATGCAGCACGACGCAGAGCGAATGGATCTTTATCACCTTTAGGATGTTGGCCGATACCAAAAATACCAGCAAGTGTATCCATTTTTTCAGCCAATGCTAATGCAGCTGACACGTCTGTTGATGGAAGTGCATCTCCTGAAAAACGTGGCTGATACTGCTCTTTTAAAGCTAATGCAACGTCTTCTGACTCACCGTCATGGCGTGCATAGTGCATTCCCATAACACCTTGAGTGTCTGTAAACTCAAACACCATGTTAGTCATTAAGTCACATTTGGCTAATAAGCCAGCTCGTGTTGCATGGTTAACATCTGCACCAATTTTGCTCGCAATCCAGCCCGCTAACGCTTCTAAACGATCCGTTTTATCACGCAGCGTACCTAATTGTTTTTGGAACAATACAGTTTCTAAACGTGGTAAGTTATCTTCCAAACGTTGTTTACGGTCAGTTTTAAAGAAAAATTCGGCATCAGCTAAACGCGGACGTACAACTTTTTCGTTACCTGAAATGATTTGCTGAGGATCAGAAGACTCAATATTTGCCACAAAGATAAAGTTAGGCATTAACTTGCCAGCCTTATCATAAACTGGGAAATATTTTTGATCCCCTTTCATAGTATAAACGAGCGCTTCTGAAGGGACATCTAAGAATTTCTCTTCAAATTTAGCCGTTAAAACGACTGGCCATTCAACCAATGAAGTCACTTCTTCAAGTAAGCTATCCGTTAAGTCAGCTTGGCCACCAAGAGCCTGAGCCGCTTTTTCCGCATCCGCTTTAATAACCGCTTTACGTTCTGCGTAATCCGCCATGACTTTACCGCGTTCACGTAAAATGGCTGGATATTGTTCAGCGTTATCAATAGTAAATTCAGCTTCACCCATAAAGCGGTGGCCACGAATTGTGCGCCCGCTCTTAATACCTAAAATTTCACCCTCGATAACATCACTACCTAACAGTAATGTGACCGTATGAACAGGGCGAACGAATTGAGTGTCTTTATCTGCCCAACGCATTAATTTAGGGATTGGTAGTTTTGCTAACGCACGGCTAGTCATATCAACCAATAATTCGCTGACAGCCTGCCCTTTCATTTGGGCGCGGTATAGTAACCATTCGCCTTTATCTGTGGTCAAACGCTCAGCTTGGTCAACGGTAATACCACAACCACGAGCCCAGCCTTCAGCCGCTTTAGTTGGTTTACCATCCGGACCAAATGCTTGAGAGATAGCAGGACCGCGTTTTTCAACTTCACGGTCTGGCTGTGAAGCTGCTAAATCAGCTACTTTAAGTGCTAAACGACGAGGGGCAGCAAACCACGTTACTGCACCATGGGTAATATCAGCGCCATCAAGTTCAGCCGTAAAATTTGCAGCAAATGATTCAGCTAATGAACGAAGAGCCTTCGGCGGTAACTCTTCGGTGCCGATTTCCACAAGGAAAGTCTGTTGAGTCATGACAGCCTCTTAGTTCTTATGACACATAGGGAATCCAAGCGCTTCACGAGAAGCATAATACGCTTCTGCAACCCCTTTAGTTAGGGTACGAATACGTAAAATATAGCGTTGGCGTTCAGTAACAGAAATGGCTTTACGTGCATCTAGTAGGTTGAAAGTGTGAGCCGCTTTCAAGATACGTTCGTATGCAGGTAGTGGAAGTGGTGTTTCCAAAGCCAGCAAGTGTTGAGCTTCTTTTTCATACTCTTCAAAACATTTGAAAAGAAAATCAACATTTGCGTATTCGAAGTTATAGGTTGACTGCTCTACTTCGTTTTGATGATAAATATCACCATAAGTGGTTTTACCCAGTGGGCCATCACACCAGACAAGGTCATACACGCTGTCCACGCCTTGAATATACATCGCTAAGCGTTCTAGGCCGTATGTAATTTCACCTGTTACAGGTTTACATTCAAGACCACCAACCTGCTGGAAGTAAGTAAACTGAGTCACTTCCATCCCGTTAAGCCACACTTCCCAGCCTAATCCCCAAGCGCCCAATGTTGGGTTTTCCCAGTTATCTTCAACAAAACGAATGTCGTGAACGGTTGGGTCAACACCTAATTCTTTTAAAGAACCCAGGTATAATTCTTGGATGTTGTCTGGTGATGGTTTGATGATCACCTGAAACTGATAATAATGTTGTAGACGGTTTGGGTTCTCACCATAGCGACCATCAGTTGGCCGACGAGATGGTTGAACATAAGCCGCAGCAATAGGCTCAGGGCCTAATGCACGCAAACACGTCATTGGGTGAGAGGTTCCTGCGCCGACTTCCATGTCCAATGGTTGAACAATGGTACAGCCTTGACGCGCCCAGTAGTCCTGTAATGTCAGGATAAGACCTTGGAAGGTTTTGGTATCAAACTTTTGCATGTTAGATCCGCACGCGATACGTAAAATTTAATGAAAGTACGCCAGTATACCCTTTGACCGCAAGATATACAGCATTGAATATGTCTGTATTTATTCTAAAAATAAAAAAAAATACTTTCATCCCTTTTAAACTGGTTATTTATACAGTATAAATGGTTTGTTTTTTGAAACAAGGTTATCGAGACTGTAAAAAGGATGAAAAATGGATACTCCTCTGACACGCTGCCATTGGGTCAATCAAGACCCTGAATATGTCGCTTATCACGATCATGAATGGGGAAAACCCACTTATGACAACTTAACATTATTTGAAATGATCTGCCTTGAAGGCCAACAAGCCGGGCTCTCTTGGTACACTATTTTAAAAAAACGCCAAGGATATCGCGATTTATTTCATAATTTCGCCCCTGAAAAAATCGCATTAATGGATGAAAACGATATTGAGCGGCTTATGCAAGATACTCGCATCATCCGTAACCGGTTAAAAATTAATGCAATTATTGCGAATGCAAAAGCCTATTTAGCCATGAAAGAGAATGGTGAGGATTTTTCCACTTTTATTTGGCAATTTGTAAATGGTCAACCCATTGTCAATGGTTGGGAAAAACCATCGCAAGTCCCCGCGGAAACTGAAATTTCTAAGCTTCTTTCTAAGGCGCTCAAAAAACGTGGGTTTAAATTTGTCGGTTCGATCACTTGTTATGCATTTATGCAGGCAACTGGCATGATAAATGACCATTTAGTGAATTGTTGCCAATTTAAATAAATTAGTTTTTATCGGTGTAACTCATCGAGTAAAAAGAAAAATAAACCACCAAAGCATTAACATTGCGATACTTTAATCTATTAAATAGATTTAATTTGATATTTTACCTTAAAAAAAGATAAGAATGAGTGGTTGAACTCTGAGATGCAGCGGAGTATGTTTTAAATTCCATTAACAATCTAATAAACATATGTGAATAAATGCGATGATATTTTCTAAATTTGGTAATAAATTTGCTCAAAATTCAGGTATTTCATTATTAATGAAAGATTTGAATGAAGGCATAAGAACCCCTGGCTCCATTATGTTAGGGGGAGGAAATCCTGCTCATATCCCTGAAATGGATAAGTATTTCCAAGATCTATTAGCTGAAATGTGTACTAATGGCCAATTGACGGACACTTTATGCAATTATGATGGTCCTCAAGGTAAAGATGCCATGTTGAAAGCGCTTGCAGCAACGCTAAAAGCAAAACTAGGTTGGAATATTAGCGCGAAAAATATTGCCCTATCTAACGGCAGCCAGAGTGCTTTTTTCTATCTATTTAACTTGCTAGCCGGTCGCTTTGAAGATGGTATCACCCGTAAAGTGCTATTTCCTCTTGCCCCTGAATATGTCGGTTATGCAGACTCAGGTCTTGATGATGGCTTATTCGTTGCTAATAAGCCACAAATTGAATTTTTACCTAATGGTCAATTTAAATACCGAGTCGACTTCAACACATTAGAGGTTACTGATGATATTGGTGTGATTTGTGTGTCTCGCCCAACAAATCCGACTGGTAATGTCATTACTGATGAAGAAGTTGAGCATTTAGACCAACTCGCTAAACAACATAATATCCCACTACTAATAGATAATGCTTATGGTGTTCCTTTCCCTGGCATTATCTTCAGTGAAGCTACGCCATTTTGGAACGAAAATGTCATTCTTTGTATGAGTTTATCTAAACTTGGTTTACCTGGAACTCGATGCGGCATTATCATCGCTAATGAAGAAATCATTGAAGCTGTTAGTAATATGAATGGCATCATCAGCCTTGCTCCTGGTGGCATAGGCCCTGCGCTTGCCTTAGAAATGCTTAAAAAAGATGACCTTATCTCGTTATCTAAAAATGTAATTGGTCCTTTTTATAAGCAGCGTGTAGAAGAAGCCATCGAAATTATTCGCCGCTATATCCCAGAAGATAAGTGTTTAATTCATAAGCCAGAAGGTGCCATTTTCCTCTGGTTATGGTTTAAAGACCTACCAATTAATTGCTTAGAATTATACCAACGCTTAAAAAAACGTGGTGTATTGATGGTTCCCGGCCATTACTTCTTCCCTGGTATTGAACAGGATTGGCCACATGCGCATCAATGTATGCGTATGAACTATGTCCCAGAACCAGAAAAAATCGAACAAGGGATCAAAATATTAGCTGAGGAGCTTGAAAAAGCTTATTAAGAAGTAACCTGTTAGGTTGTGAAACAACAAAGGGCTTTTTAGCCCTGCTATTGCAACATTTAGGTAAAAAAAAGCCCTTTCATGTAGAAAGGGCTAAAAATTAGCGAGAACTCCGTAATTGAAATCAAATTAACTTTTCAATACGAATATCATTCAAAACTATTAGAACATCTTTTCTATTTGGTCATAGCTTGAACAAAAGCACTTTTTGCCCCTATATATCGTGATACCTTTCATTGCTCGCTTATACCTCAATTATCAAAAATCACCTATCACATTGAAATATTTATATTTTTTAATGCTATGACAAAATTTTAGTTATTCATCAAATGAGCTGTCATCTTTAACTAAACAGCCCAAAATAAAATAGCCAGCAATTGAGGTGAAATAATTCTTAAAAACATCGCTAATGGATAAACTGTTGCATAAGATAATGCAGGAGCACCGCTGGTCGCATGTATATTATTTGCGAATGCTAATGCAGGAGGGTCTGTCATGGAACCTGCAAGCACTCCACAAAGGCTCAAATAGTTCATTTTGCCAAAAATTCGAGCTACCACACCTGTAATAAACAACGGTACAAACGTAATCAATAACCCATAGCCAATCCACATCAACCCATCGCCTTTAATTAAAGTATCAATGAAGCCACCACCCGAATTGAGCCCTACCACTGCGAGGAACATAACAATTCCTAGCTCCCTTAACGCAAGGTTAGCGCTCGGCGGCATAAACCAATATAAGCGCCCAATAGTCCCTATACGACCTAGAATTAATGCAACAACTAGCGGGCCTCCTGCTAGTCCAAGTTTTAACGCTGCTGGGAAACCAGGAACAAAAACTGGTATTGAGCCCAGCACAACCCCTAGCCCGATTCCAAGGAACACAGGTAACATTTGAACTTGCTGTAATTTTTGTTTTGCATTACCTAGTAAAGCGGTGACTGCTTCAATTGATTCGGGGCGACCAACAATATTTAAAATATCACCAAATTGTAAAACTGAATTGTTATTAGCGACTAGATCAATACCCGTACGGTTTAATCGTGTCACAACAACGTCATATTTTTGTTTTAAATTTAAGTCCTTAAGCCTTTTACTTAGTACGGCATCATTCGTCACGACCACACGAACGGAATGTAAAATAGAGCTTGATGTAGACAGAGATGCATCAACTTCTTCGCCTAATATTAAGCGAACTTTATTTAAATCATCTTTTAAGCCAACAACGTGCAATAAGTCACCTAAATGAATTTCTGTTGTGGGTTGAGGAACAACGAGCATATCTCCGCGTTTTAATCTTGAACAAACAATTGCTTCGCTACCAAGCAGTGGGATATCTTGCATCATTAAACCATCAAGATTGGCGTTACGAATGGCAATATTCATCGTCTGCAGGGAGTCGCGCTGTTGAAAAGAGGAACTATTAAATGCAGAAGCTTCTTTCTCTACTGAAATTCTAAAGATGATGCGTACTAACCACATCACCAGTAAGATGCCACAAATCCCCATAGGGTAAGCCATGGCGTAGCCCATTCCCATTTGGCCTATTAGATTAGGGTCAGAACCTAGGTCAGTTAAAATTTGCTGACCGGCACCTAAAGATGGCGTATTCGTTACCGCCCCTGAAAAAATACCTAGGATAATTGGTAATGGAATATTCGCGACTTTATATATGATTGCTGTTACCACCGCACCTAAGACAACAACCATCAACGCAAAGCCATTTAGTTTGAGACCAGAAACACGAAGAGAAGAGAAAAAACCAGGCCCAACCTGAATACCAATCGTGTATACAAATAGTATCAAGCCAAACTCTTGAATAAAATGCAGCATGTCTTTATTCAGTTGTAAGCCGTAACTTTGGGCAAAATGCCCAACGATGATCCCCCCAAATAGGACACCACCAATCCCCAGCCCAACACTACGGATCTTCCAATTACCAATCCATAGCCCTAAAGCAGCAGCTAACGCCAACAAACTTACAGTAAGAGCTAATTCACTCATAGACCGCATCCTTTTGACGACAAGTTACCCATTAAACACACCCAAATAGGTGATAAAACATACTACTGAATCGATTATGCCAAATAGCATAAGGGTAATATGTGCCATAGAGCACAGTTCAGAATGAATAAATGATCTATTTTTTTAGAATTTTCAAACTGATAACAAATATAAAATAGTATGTCTTTATTTCTTAACGTTATTTATCATTCATCGAATAGAAACAGAAGACAAATATTTTTAGTTAATAGCTACAAGTAAACTATTAACTAAAAAAATACATACGGTTAAATAAAATAATAATATGACGCCATTATTGTGAATTTTTTGTTTTTCGTTATTATAAGTCAATATTAGGAATAACAAGCTAAATACAGGTTAACAACGTCTATGCCGAGTTTAATTTCAATACGATTATGTTTCCTTATCGCACCGCTTATTTTGAGTGGTTGCTCAAGTATTATGACTCATGCAGGCCCATCAGAAGGTTATTACCCTGGTTCGAAAAATAGTATTAAAATGATTAAAGATGATGAAACCGGCTGGGTTGTTAAGCCTTTGCTTGCTATTGATTTACCCTTTTCTGTTGTTATGGATACTCTTTTAATTCCTTTAGATTACGCGAAATCGGGTAATGATGATAAAGCTGATTCACCAAAGAAACGTATAGAAGAACTTGAAAAGAAAGATAAAGCCAAAAATTAATTTAGGTTAAATCAAACGTTTGTAATTAAAATTTTACTGTGTAATAAATGTATTTACCAATACATTATTTCCAATCTAAGATCTAAGTAATCATTTATATAATACTTCTTTAATTATTATCTTATTTTGATAAGAACTATTTTTAGCTAAATGTTTTATTTATAAGTGTCTTTGTACTCAACATATGAATAATTAGCAATTAAGTGTTCTAAACACCAATTAGAGTAAAATAAAAACAATTACAAATAAAAAAGTTAATCAGGACTTGTTTATTCGTAATTGTAGTAATCTAACTATTTCATTTGCTGATTTAAACCAGTTTCTACTGTATAAATTTGCCTAAATCCATCAATATCACGCATAAATGCGATCAACTCATCATTAGGTGAAAATACAACTGCATCAGCAACAGGAGCAAGTTCAGTCCGTTGTGTTAATTTTTGTATGGCTCCGGTCACGACATGGCAATACATGACACTATTGTCACGAATAAAGCAGATGTGCTGACCTTTACTATCCCAGCTAAAAGCAGACTGAACCGGTGAAGAACCATGCGTTATTTGCCTTTGTATTCCAGTTAGCGTATCAACTAACCATAACTGAGCATTACCGCCATCATCATTCATCAAACAAGCGATCGATTTACCATCTGGCGAAGTTCTAAGCCAATGCCTAGGGGTTTTTGATAAACCCGGAAATTTTCTATTGTGCGTATAGGTTAAGCGCCTTTGCTTTATACCTTTTGGTGGGGAAGGCATACTCGACTCTGTTCCTTGGATAGGAAATTCCCCCGCAACCATGAAATCCTCCGGCTGTGAAGGCAGATCGACAATGTAGATCTCAGGAATAATTTCTCCATCTGTAGAATGAGTATCGCCAATAAACACCAGCGCTCTTTCCTGCCACTTTCCATTCTCTTTTTGATAGCCTTTTTGACCTACCCAACCCTCTTCATATGCACGGCTAATTTCATCGCTGCTTGGTTTAGGTTGTTGCGTTGTTCGCGTCACAACACAACAAAAGTAATCGCCATTATATTCTCGAAAATGTTTTTTAGGGCTCACATTAACGGGCCCAATAGGTACTGCAATTGCGACATTTCGTTGGTCTAATTGCACATCTAATTCATGCATTACGTGGTCGTTATAGGTAAAACTCAGCCACTTTCCGTCTGGACTATAAACATGGACATGAGTGCCTCCACGTAATGCACCCACTAAATAAGGAGGGGTAATACACATTGCATCAATTGGGTGAGCTATATTTAATTGCTCTTCTTTAACATACACCCCTCTTCGATGGTGAAAGTCATATTGCCACTGTTCATCTGGGTGCTCAGGACCATGGATAAAAGCATATTGAATTGGTAGTTGAGGACTTACCGTTACCACTCCAACGTGAGCTCCATGGCTTGCGTGATAAATTTCAACGGTCTGTAATGTTTTTACATGAATTTTTTCTATAGATAAACCGGTAAAAGAGCTACCGCTTGGTCGTATATCATAAGCTAACCACTGGCTATCTGGAGTCCAAATATTAATGTTCGTTAGTTGATGGCTTCGCTCATCGTATGTTAAACGTGTTTCTTTATAGGGCAATTTATTATTCAATCTGTTATCCTTTGACATCATTTAATATCGCTATCGGATTACTTTAACTAATCTAGTTTAGTCAATACTAGAAAATCTCAGTCGAGAAGTTTCACAAGTAATATTACCCTTTAGCAATAACCTTAGTCTTGAACAAAACTACCATGTTATTAAGTGTACTTTATATTATTGGTATCACCGCAGAAGCCATGACTGGAGCACTTGCAGCAGGCAGGCGAAAAATGGATGTCTTTGGCGTCATCATTATTGCGTCTGCAACGGCAATTGGTGGTGGTTCCGTCCGTGATATTTTACTTGGCCATTACCCTTTAGGCTGGGTGGAACACCCTGAGTATATCCTGACTGTTGCAGGCGCCGCTATTGTGACAATTTGGATAGCGCCTATGATGAAACATTTACGCCGGTTATTCCTCATATTAGATGCTATCGGGCTCATTGTATTTTCTATACTCGGCGCCCAAATTGCCCTCGATATGAACTATAGCCCGATCATCGCTGCCATCGCAGCAGTAATTACGGGTGTTTTTGGTGGCGTGTTAAGAGACATGCTGTGCAACACAATCCCTTTAGTTTTCCAAAAAGAGGTCTATGCTGGTGTCTCTTTCGCCGCCGCTTGGATCTATATCGGACTATTACAAACTCCTCTACCTAAAGATATTGTGGTAATTATCACACTCGTTGTTGGCTTAAGTGCAAGGCTAATCGCCATTCGTTATCGTCTTGGTTTGCCTATCTTTAATTACGAAAATCAAGATTAGCCTCACTGCTTCAGCCATTAATCGTTTGCTATTGATGGCTGAGTAGCTTGCGCATCTGACAAGATACGTAAAATAGATTGAATTTCCGGTTCCGCTAACCAATTAGCTAATTTTTTCTTTTGCAACTCAGTCAAATTTATACTGTTAACCCATGAAGAATCATACAGCATACCTATATCACTGACTCTTTCTATTTGTAATTTAGGTAGTGGAATCGCTAGGCCTTTTAACCACAGCGAAATAGGTTGAGCCTTTGCCATTTTCAGTTGTTTTACTAACATTTGGTGCTTTTTGCCTTTAGGTAAATCACTTTGCCATTGTTCTGACAACCAAGTTGTTAGTTGAGTAAGATTATGGCTCTCTGCCCACTGGCGCCATGTTGCTTGATTTATGCCTCGAATACTGAGTTGTTTACCTAGCCATGTTAACCTTGCGACAAATTGCTGTGAGCAATCTATCGTATAAGTCAGGCAACTGAGTGCATGAAATTGCTTTAATGTTGATACATTTGGATATTCGCGCTTCTCTCGCCGCCAAACAACTTCTTCAATCTTTGGGCTTCCTAGCCCTGAAAGAGAGACAAGTATTATATCTCCAACCAGTAAATCTCGTTTTTCCCATGATGATAATGAGCCAGCATTTACCTTTGAAATAGTTTTCGAATCAATATTGATGGGGATTATCTCGGTAACGACACTAACTTTTCCTGTTCTGCCTATATTGAATTTGAGTTTAGTAACCTCTGATAACACACTACGTAATGGATACTTCCAGGCAATTGCCCAACTATTTTGTTTTGATTGCCAAGCTGATGCCGCTGGCGCTGGAAAATTTTTAAGCACTACGCCATCAGTAGCAAATGGCAATTGGCCTTGATAATAGTATTCCCTCAGTTGTTTAGCTTGGGTTTCATTCTCAATTTTATGGCTATATTGCTCAGCTAGCGGAAAACCTATTTCAGAAAGTAATGTTAACTGTGTTTTTGGATTAGCATCTCCCGCTGGCCATGCCCAAATAAAAATACCAATATTTTCTTCGGGAACGGTTGGGGTATTTTTGCGCATTAACCACCCCGCTATCTTATTACGAGCGTTTACTCCCCCACTTTTAGCTTGAATATGCCCATTCATACGCCAAAATAGTTCACCTTGAAGGACTAACATACCTGAATATTTAATTTGTTTAGGTATAGCAGGAATAAAGTCTGCTTTTGCTCGCCACTCTATTCCTTCAATACTATTTCCTCTACTAATCATAGAGATAAGCTTGCCATTTTTATAAACCAATGTTACCGCTACACCATCAACTTTAGGTTGCAACCAAATATTTTTACGTGTTGCTACCCAACTATAAACCTCTGACTCATTGAGCTTCTTCAACCCTGTATGAGGAATAGGATGCATAGTCAATTTGGATTTTTCAGGTAGTTGTACATCTGGTAATACTTCAGGGAGTTGCTGACATCGCTGTAAAGAACGCCACAAATTAAAGAGCTGATCATAAGCTTCGTCACTAATCGAACTGCTACCAGCCAAACGGTAAGTTTGGTTCCACTGCTGTAATTGTTTACCTAGACGATAACTCTCCTGCCTTATTATTTTACTATTTTGTCCTTCACACTGTTCATTAATAGCACCTTGCTGCGATGCTTGGGCAATATTAATACACGCCATTACCCCAATAATTAACCCACCTAACCTATAAGCTGATGCTAACCAATAACCATACAAAATATAAATCATAACTATTCCTTGTTATAACTATTCCCAGTTATTACTAATCCATTGGGATGCCATTCCTTTAAAGTATTTTGCCCTCATTCACTAAGCATGGAACAACTTCCCTCACTCTGCCTCTGTAAAAAGAATTATTTGTAAAAAGCTTCGCAAAACGAATGTTGCTTTCATCAGTAATAAGTTAATTTCTCGAGCCTGTTCACAATTTAGTTACTCATCAAATTCATTTAATTAAAATTCATGATTTATTGATATCGCTGCATGTTGATGCAAGTCCGTGTATACTATGTCGGGTTTATCTCCATCTTTTATGTTTAATCCTCGACTATTCAAGAAATCATCATGATACAAGGCACGTTATATATTGTTTCTGCCCCTAGTGGTGCAGGGAAATCAAGTCTGATTCAGGCTTTATTAAAAACACAACCACTGTATGACACTCAAGTTTCCGTTTCTCATACAACTCGAGCTGCGCGTCCAGGGGAAGTTCACGGCGAGCACTATTTTTTTGTATCTGAAACTGATTTTTTACAAATGGTCGACAAAGGTGAATTCCTAGAACATGCATGCGTTTTTGGGAATTATTATGGGACGTCCAAACCCATCATTAAAGATGTATTAAACAGCGGTGTGGATGTGTTTCTTGATATCGATTGGCAGGGAGCGCAGCAAATTAGGGCTACAATGCCTGAAGCACGCAGCATTTTTATTCTCCCACCATCAAAAGATGAACTTTATCGTCGCCTAAGAGGGCGCGGACAAGACAGCGATGACGTTATTGAAAAACGGATGTCACAAGCAGTAGGTGAAATTGAACATTTCAACGAGTATGATTACCTTATTGTTAATGATGATTTCAATACCGCGCTGAGCGATTTACAATCTATCATCCGTACTGAGCGTTTAAAGTTAGAGCGTCAAGTTCAGCGACATGATGCTTTAATCAGCAAATTACTAGCAGACTGAGCATAGTTTCAGTATCATATCAGGTCATTTTTTTATTTCTTTGGAGTAGCACACTTATGGCACGCGTAACTGTTCAAGACGCAGTAGAGAAAATTGGTAACCGTTTTGACCTCGTATTGGTTGCGGCACGTAGAGCTCGTCAGTTACAAACGGGTGGAAAAGACCCTTTAGTTCCTGAAGAAAATGATAAATATACTGTTATCGCATTACGTGAAGTAGAAGAAGGTTTAATCAACGGTCACATTTTAGATGTGCGTGAACGCCAAGAACAGCAAGAGCAAGAAGCGGCTGAAATGCAAGCAGTTTCTGCAATCGCTGAAGGTCGTCGCTAATCACTAAGGTGGGTCTGCCTTGTATCTGTTTGAAAGCCTTAATTTAGTCATTCAAAAGTATCTTCCTAAAGAACAAGTTGAATTACTAAGAAAAGCCTATGTTGTTGCACGGGATGCCCATGAAGGACAGACCCGTTCGAGTGGTGAGCCCTATATTACTCACCCAGTTGCTGTTGCTTGTATTCTTGCTGAGATGCGCTTGGACCATGAAACACTAATGGCAGCGCTACTTCATGATGTGATTGAAGATACTCCAGCGACATTTCAAGACATAGAAGAATTGTTTGGTACCACCGTCGCCGGTCTCGTTGAAGGCGTATCCAAACTAGACAAGCTCAACTTTCGCGACAAAAAAGAAGCTCAAGCAGAAAATTTCCGCAAAATGATCATGGCAATGGTAAAAGATATCCGTGTCATTTTGATAAAACTGGCAGACCGCACTCACAACATGCGCACGTTAGGGTCACTTAGGCCCGATAAGCGTCGACGCATCGCACGTGAAACCCTTGAAATATATAGCCCGTTAGCCCACAGGCTAGGTATACACCACATTAAAACAGAGCTTGAAGAGCTTGGTTTTGAAGCGTTATATCCCAACCGTTATCGTGTTATTAAGGAAGTCGTCAAGGCTGCTCGCGGTAACCGAAAAGAGATGATCCAAAAAATTCTCTCAGAAATTGACGGTAGGCTAACTGAGGCTGGTGTTCCTTGTCGCGTGAGTGGCAGAGAAAAACATCTTTATTCCATCTATCGCAAAATGCACCAAAAAGAGCAACGTTTCCATTCTATTATGGATATCTATGCTTTTAGGGTAATTGTGAAAGATGTAGATACTTGCTACCGCGTTTTAGGTCAGATGCATAGTTTGTATAAACCGCGCCCGGGGCGTATCAAAGACTATATTGCCATCCCTAAAGCCAACGGCTATCAATCATTACATACCTCCCTGATAGGGCCGCATGGTGTTCCTGTCGAAGTGCAAATTCGTACAGAAGACATGGACCAAATGGCTGAGATGGGGGTTGCTGCACATTGGGCCTATAAAGAGCAAGGTGAACAAGGTACTACTGCACAAGTTAGGGCTCAACGTTGGATGCAAAGCTTACTTGAATTACAACAAAGTGCAGGTAGCTCATTTGAATTTATTGAAAGCGTTAAATCGGATCTATTTCCAGATGAAATCTACGTTTTCACCCCTGAAGGCCGCATTGTGGAGTTACCTACTGGTGCCACACCTGTTGACTTTGCCTACGCGGTACACACAGATATTGGTCATGCTTGCGTCGGCGCACGCGTTGATCGCCAACCTTACCCACTTTCGCAATCCCTTACGAGTGGTCAAACTGTCGAAATTATTACCGCACCAGGTGCACGTCCAAATGCGGCTTGGCTCAATTTTGTTGTCAGCTCAAAAGCGCGAGCCAAAATTCGTCAGTTATTGAAAAACTTAAAACGTGAAGATTCTATTAATTTAGGTCGTCGTTTACTCAACCATGCGTTAGGGGCAGGAAATAAACTCACTGATATCCCACAAGCTAATATTGATGCAGAATTAGCCCGTATGAAGCTGCATTCTATCGATGATTTGCTTGCTGAAATTGGGTTGGGTAATGCCATGAGTGTGGTTGTCGCACGTAATTTACAAAATAACCCACAAAATACACCGGAAGAACAGGCCGTTGTCGAAAGCCGCAATAAGCTATCCATTAAAGGAGCTGATGGCGTTCTTATTACTTTCGCAAAATGTTGCCGTCCGATTCCTGGTGACCCAATTGTTGCGCATATTAGTCCTGGAAAAGGTCTGGTTATCCATCATGAGTCTTGCCGCAACATCCGTGGTTATCAAAAAGAACCCGACAAATTTATGGCTGTTGAATGGGATAACGACACCGATGCCGACTTTATCGCTGAAATTAAAGTCGATATGATTAACCATCAAGGCGCTTTAGCGAATTTAACTGCCGCTATTAATGACGCTAATTCAAGTATTCAAAGTATGAATACAGAAGAGAAAGATGGCCGTGTATATTGTGCCTTTATCCGCCTTACGACTAAAAACCGGATTCAATTGGCAAATGTAATGCGGAAAATCCGTATTATGCCTGACGTTCTACGTGTCAGCCGAAACCGTAATTAATGACCATACCTAATTAATAACTATGAATGAACGCCGCTATCGCCGCATTTGCCAAATGATGGCGATGCGGCAGCCCGACCTAACTCTCTGTCTCGAAGAAATCCATAAACCGCATAATGTTTCTGCCATTGTACGCAGTGCCGATGCCGTAGGGATCCATCAAATTCATGCTATTTGGCCTGACCAACAGGTCAAACTGTCCGTTTCTTCTGCTGCGGGGAGTAATAGCTGGGTTAAAATTATTTCACACACATCCACCGAAGAAGCAATTTCCCAAATAAAATCACAAAACATGCAGGTTTTAGCAACTAACTTGTCGGAACATGCCGTTGATTTTCGTGAAATTGATTATACTTTGCCAACTTGTATTATGATGGGACAAGAGAAAACCGGGATTTCACAACAAGCCCTCGCATTGGCTGATAAACACATTATCATTCCAATGGCTGGCATGGTGCAATCTTTGAATGTTTCCGTCGCTTCTGCATTGATTTTATATGAAGCACAACGGCAACGGCAGCAAGCGGGTATGTACGAGCGCGAACATTGCCTACTCTCTCCAGATGAACAGCAAACTTGGTTATTTGAAGGCGGTTATCCTGTACTGGCTGAAGTTGCTAAACGTAAGGGACTTCCTCGCCCATTTATCAATACCCAAGGGCAAATTGAAGCTGATGACACGTGGTGGGCGCAAATGCAATTAACCGAAAAAATGAAAAGACAGCAGTTTGGTTAAATAAAAGGAAATACTATGAATAATGGGTTACTTGATACCATTTCACTGACTTCATTGCACGGAATTGGAGCAAGCCAGTCAGAAAAAATGCGTAAAATCGGTTTGAACACCGTTCAAGACCTTCTTCTCCATTTTCCTTTGCGCTATGAAGACCACACCCGTCTATATCAAATAAAAGATCTCCTACCCGGCACGACTGCAACGATTACAGGTGAAATACTGCAAACTAAAGTCGTATTTGGCCGCAAAAGAATGATGACCTGCTTAATTTCCGATGGCACAGGCAACCTCACTTTACGTTTTTTTAATTTTTCAGCGGCAATGAAAAATAACTTAGCGGAAGGAAAACAGGTCACTGCCTATGGGGAGGTTCGCAGAGGAAATACAGGGCCAGAAATCATTCACCCTGAATATAAAGTTTCGCAAGATACTAGCAATATCAGCTTACAAGAGAACTTAACGCCCGTTTATCCAACCACTGAAGGTGTTCGCCAAGTGACTTTACGCAAAGTCATGGAGCAAGCGCTAGGATTACTCGAGAGCGGGAACATAAAGGAGTTATTACCGGAAGAACTTAGCCGGGGCATAATAAGCTTACCAGATGCCATTCGCTTATTACACAACCCTCCCCCGAATGTTGCTTTGAGTGAACTTGAAAAAGGACACCACCCAGCTCAAAAACGGCTAATCCTCGAAGAGCTACTCGCTCACCATCTCAGCATGTTAGCCATCCGTGCAGGCAACGAACGCCTATATGCTGAACCTTTAGTGACAAGTGGTCAGTTAAAATCTCAGTTACTCGCACAATTACCGTTTTCACCAACAAATGCACAAAACCGTGTTGTTGGCGAAATTGAAGCAGACCTCGCTAAAGATGCCCCTATGATGCGCTTGATTCAAGGGGATGTGGGGTCAGGAAAAACTCTCGTTGCAGCCTTAGCAGCCGTTTGTGCTATCGAGAATGGCAAACAAGTGGCTTTGATGGCCCCTACCGAAATTCTTGCAGAGCAACATGCCAATACGTTCAAACAATGGTTAGAACCTTTAGGTATTAAAGTCGGTTGGCTCGCAGGTAAACAAAAGGGTAAGGCACGTCAGGCACAGCAAGATGCTATCGCAAATGGAGACGTTGCGATGATAGTGGGAACACACGCTATTTTCCAAGAGCAAGTGAGCTTTAAAGCTCTGGGGCTCGTTATCATTGATGAGCAACATCGCTTTGGCGTTCATCAGCGGCTCGCTCTGCGTGAAAAAGGTGAACAACAAGGGTATCACCCTCATCAATTGATTATGACCGCTACACCAATCCCACGTACATTGGCGATGACAGCTTATGCAGACTTAGATACCTCAGTCATCGATGAACTTCCTCCAGGTCGAACACCTGTCACCACTGTCGCCATTCCGGACACTCGCCGTAACGATATTATTGAACGCGTTCGCCAAGCCTGTATTGAAGAAGGCCGCCAAGCCTATTGGGTCTGTACACTCATTGAAGACTCTGAATTATTAGAAGCACAAGCAGCTCAAGTGACCAGCGAAGAACTCGCACTGGCATTACCTGAATTAAAAGTTGGCCTAGTCCATGGGCGAATGAAACCTGCTGAAAAGCAAAGTATTATGGCTGCATTCAAGAATAATGAAATTCAGCTACTGGTTGCAACGACAGTCATTGAAGTCGGCGTTGATGTGCCTAATGCAAGTTTAATGATTATAGATAACCCTGAGCGCCTTGGTTTAGCTCAGTTGCACCAACTAAGAGGGCGAGTCGGCCGTGGAGCTATCGCATCTCACTGTGTATTGCTGTACAAAACCCCGCTAACCCATACTGCAAAACAAAGACTACAAGTGTTGCGAGACAGCAATGACGGCTTTGTTATCGCCCAAAAAGATCTCGAAATTCGTGGACCTGGGGAATTATTGGGTACGAGGCAAACAGGAAATGCAGAATTTAAAGTTGCTGATTTATTACGTGACCAATATATGTTGCCAGAAGTGCAACGCCTTGCACGTCATATTCAACAAAATTATCCTGAGAATGCACAACAACTTATTGAGCGCTGGTTACCTGAGCGAGAACAATACAGCCACGCTTAAATCTTATATCTTCTTTTTATTTATTCCTTAAAACGAAAATTGCCGTGAATATTTTCACGGCAATACCTGCTTTACTTGATTTATTATTGAATAAAAACTACCCAGCAATCGTTGGGAATACTGGCAACATTAAATACAATTTAATGACTATCGCATTAACAATATCAATGAAGAATGCCCCAACCATTGGTACCACGAGGAACGCAAGGTGAGATGGACCCAACCTATCCGTTACTGCTTGCATATTCGCAATCGCTGTTGGTGTAGCTCCAAGACCAAAGCCACAATGACCTGCGGCTAAAATAGCAGCATCATAGTTTTTGCCCATCACACGGAAAGTGACAAAAATAGCGTATCCCGCCATCACACAGGCTTGTACTGCAAGAATAACAATCATTGGGATTGCTAATGACGCCAATTCCCATAACTTCAAGCTCATCAAAGCCATCGCTAAGAATAACGATAGGCTGACGTTCCCCATCACAGAAACGGCACGGTCAAACACGCGATAGAAGCCAAGAATCGAAAGACTGTTACTTAAAATCACCCCAACAAATAATACACACACAAATTTAGGTAACGCGAACACCGTGTCAGCGAGCAGACCTGCAATAAAGCTGCCCACTAATAGGCAAATAGCGATCAGTGCAATAGTTTCAATTAAAACCATTGAAGTGATCATGCGCCCAGATTGCGGCTTTTCAAATGCAGTTGGAACGTCTTTATCATCTTCAGCCGTTCCAGGCGTTGGAATATTTCGCGTTAAGAAACGAGCAACAGGTCCACCGATTAAACCACCAAGAACTAGCCCAAATGTAGCACAAGCCATTGCAACTTCTGTTGCACTTTGGAAACCATAATTTTCAGTGAAAATTTTCCCCCATGCCGCGCCAGTCCCATGACCACCGGATAAGGTAATTGAGCCAGCTAACAGCCCCATAAGCGGGTCTAATCCCAATAATTCAGCAAGAGCAATCCCTACTGTATTTTGGACAAGTAATAAACCGACAACCACAAAAATGAAGATAAACAATGCCTTACCACCAGCCTTTAAGCTGGCAAGGTTGGCATTAAGACCAATTGTGGCAAAAAATGCCAGCATCATAGGTTCTTGCAGTGATAAGTCAAAAGAAAGGCTCCAGTCAAATAGTTGTTTAAGCAATAAAAGACTAAAAGCAACTAACAACCCACCCGCAACGGGTTCAGGGATGGTATATTTTTCAAGAAAAGGGACTGATTTGACCAGTTTACGCCCAAGCAATAATACTAAGGTAGCTGCTACCAGTGTACCGTAGACATCGAGATGATACATTCACGTACCTCGTCTGTTGTTAAAATTATCAAAAACTAGTAAGACGTTAATTTCTTCCTTAAAACGCCAAAAGCAGGTTATAGGATTAGAAAAAAAAACTGTTATAAATACAAGTTAAAAGATATAAAAATGTGACAGCCTTATTTAACATTGATCAATATTTTTTACGCGCAAACGATTGCTTTTTAAAATCCTCGCATTACAATGCGTTTTTTGTTGGCGAGAAATGAAGGCAATGAATACTGCGACGTCTGAAAAACAAACTACTGAAGCGACCACACAAACGCAAAGCGAACTCATCTACAAATTAGAAGACCGCCCACCGCTGCCGCAAGCCTTATTTGCTGCCGGGCAACACCTTCTTGCGATGTTTGTCGCAGTTATTACCCCTGCAATGCTGATTTGCCAAGCTTTAGGGCTACCAGCCCACGACACTCAGCGCATCATCAGTATGTCTTTATTTGCCTCCGGTATTGCTTCTTTAATTCAAATTCGCGCGTGGGGCCCTATTGGCTCAGGCCTGCTTTCGATTCAAGGAACCAGTTTTAACTTTGTTGCACCTTTAATTATGGGAGGCGTTGCACTCAAGCAAGGTGGCGCTGATATCCCATCCATGATGGCAGCTTTGTTTGGTACTTTACTCGTCGCCGCATTAACCGAAGTGATTCTTTCACGTTTTTTACATCTAGCCCGTCGTGTCATTACACCACTGGTTTCTGGTGTGGTCGTGATGATTATTGGATTGTCCTTAATTCAAGTGGGATTAACGTCCATTGGTGGTGGCTATGGTGCTATTAGTGACAATACTTTTGGTTCCCCTGATTACTTGATTTTAGCGGGGATTGTATTAGCCGTTATTATCCTCTTGAATCGCCAGAAAAACCCTTACTTGCGCGTTGCTTCTCTCGTCATCGCGATGGCGGTTGGCTACCTTGCCGCTTGGTGGATGGATATGTTGCCAAATGCGCAACCCGTGGAAGCCAATCAGCCAATTATTACTGTCCCTGAGCCTTTTTATTATGGCTTATCATTCGACTGGAACCTGTTGATCCCATTAATTCTTATTTTTATGGTGACTTCTTTAGAAACGATAGGTGATATTACCGCCACTTCTGACGTATCAGAACAACCTGTTCGTGGCCCTTTATACATGAAACGAATTAAAGGTGGCGTACTCGCCAATGGTTTGAATTCAATGGTTTCTGCGGTATTTAATACTTTCCCTAACTCTTGCTTTGGGCAGAACAACGGTGTTATCCAATTAACTGGGGTGGCAAGCCGCTATGTCGGCTACATTGTCGCTTTAATGTTGGTGTTATTAGGGTTGTTCCCTGCCGTTGCGGGCTTCGTTCAACAAATTCCCGAACCTGTGCTGGGCGGAGCAACCATTGTGATGTTTGGTACCATCGCCGCTTCAGGTGTAAGGATAGTCTCTCGCGAGCCACTCAATCGCCGTGCAATTATGATTATCGCCCTTTCTCTCGCAGTGGGTATGGGCGTTTCACAACAACCTTTGATTTTACAATTCGCACCTGACTGGCTAAAAACATTATTTTCTTCGGGGATTGCTGCGGGTGGTTTAACTGCAATTGTTCTGAATTTAGTCTTCCCTCTCGAAAAATAATCTTTCATTCTAGCCGCCAGTGTTGAACATTCTGGCGGTTTTTCTGTATGCTATCCTTAAATTGTCGCTATATTAGACGGTTTCTTTCTGTGTCTATTCGTCCACAAACCAAAGGAGCAGTAAACTGTGAAATGGTTAATCAAATTTACTACCTATGCACTTTTGTTACTGCTGCTATTGTTTATTTTTACTTATATCGGGCTACAAACCCGTTGGGGTGCATCCTACTCCAGTCAATTTTTAAGTAAATTTACCGACTACGATATTGATGTAGGAATTATGGGGCATGAGTTTTCTAATCCCGGTGAATTCATCTTCCAAGATGTTAAATTAACGTCTAAAAACAGCGATCTCTCTTTAGATTCACAACAAATCGTAATTGATGTTAATTGGCAAAACCTATTTAGCGGTACGGCTATCAAACGTTTAGTTATCACTCAAGGAACATTATCGACAACCGTCTTACCAAATACGGTGCTGTTCCCTATTTCTGCAAATATTTTGCAATTTGAAAATAGCCAAATTACGCTTAAAAAAGACAACGATACTGTGCAAGTCACTGGCTTCACGGGAGGAATTACCCCTTGGAAACCCGCCGAAAAATCCCCTTTTGGTTACGGTGATTTTCGATTTACCTCTAACCAATTAAAATTCAATGGCCTTTCCTTCAAGAATGTTGCCATTACCGGTAAATTGCAGCAGCAAGGAACAGAAGTAAGCCAAGCAAGTGCCTACTTAAATAATGGCTATATTGCGGGTGCTGGGAAGGTACTTAGCGATGGCTCTATCATGGTTGACTCCCTCACCATGAATAAAGTCGGCTGGGAAAATAATGTTGATTTCGATTCACTGTTTGATGCAATAACGAGTGAAAAATCACTGCAGATCAAACAGGTAGAATTAACTAACGTTGATATTCAAGGAAAGGATTGGGCACTTTCTGGCCTAAGTACCGAAATTGACCAACTCAGCTTCGTGAGAGGAAGCTGGACTAGTCCCAAAAGCAATATTAGCTTTAATGTCGACCAATTCGTCGTGAAAGACCAGCAACTGAGCACCTTGATTGGTGAGCTGAATATTAACGGCGACAACCTTAATATCAATAAGTTATCAGGTTACTATAATAAAGGTGTCTTTAACCTCAGTGGGTCTTGGCAACGTAATGATCAAATACTGACCATTGACGAAGGTAAACTAGCCGGTATCTTATACACCTTGCCTGAAAATTGGTTATCCTTCTTCGCAAAACCAGCCCCAGCGTGGTTATCTGGTTTAAACATCAAAAAATTCTCTCTTTCTCAATCACTTTTGATGAATATCCAGCCACAGTTTCCATTCGAGTTGACCGCACTAAGCGGCAATATTGAAAATGTCGATTTGATTAAACAAAAACAGTGGGGGGTTTGGAGTGGCAAAGCGACATTCACTGCAGATAGCGGCACAATCAACCAAATTCTCGTACGACGGCCATTTATTGAAGTGCGCCAAAGTGGTAAATCCTCAGCGGCGGCGAGCTTAACGGTCAGTACTGATAAAGGCATCAGTAAAATTGGCTTGCTGGTAAAACAAGAGCCGAAAAAAGTCCCCTTCTTACTGAGAGCATCAGGTTCTAATATTGACCTCGTCAATTTAAATCAATGGGGTTGGGCAGGCTTCCCCGCTCAAGTCATCGGTGACTTTGATGCAACGTTACAAGGTGATTTACTCGCCCCATCAGTGGAAAAAAGTTTGAATGGGGAATTGATGGCCATACCATTGCAAGGTAAGCGCCTATTCCGTACTGTTGTGAACGGGGTTGTCACCTCTTCAGTCGAGTCCGAAACCGATTTACAGCCTACTGAGCCTTCTTTGGCAGAACCGCTCCCCGCACTTAGCAATTAATAAAAACGGTCAATTCATAGAAACACAAAAGGCAGGTCAATCGAACCTGCCTTTCTTTTTTAATATTCAATGGGTAACTTTACTTGGCTGTTTCTACAGGTAACACCATATAAACACCGCTGAATACAGCACCTACTTTACCATCAGGGTTACTAACCTCAACGTTCAGTTTTACTCGCGCCTTGCTACCTCGCGCTAAGCGATCAAGGTCACCGCTCATATTGGCTAAGTCCGCGGTTGCTGTCGGCCTACCGCTTACTGGCTTACCATAACGAATACTGGCATCGACTAACACAATATCACCACCAAGCTGGTATTCTTGCATTAATAACCAAATCAGCCCCCATCCTGTTAGGGTAGCTAATGAAAATTGGCTGCCCGCAAATATCGTTTCATGAGGGTTTTGGTTGCCCGCTTCTGGCATGGTGGTAATAAAACGAGTTCCTGTGTATTGGTCGATTCGAACACCCATTTTCTCACTCAATGGAATATACTTATACCAGGCTTGTTGTAACTCACCACACCAGTCTGGACGATGCAGAATTTGGTCCAATGTCTCAATGGGTTTGATCATCAAGTAATGGCGCACTGGCGTTTTTAGCTGCCCTGCTACTTGCCCGCGAGTTTCAAACCCCATTTTATTGAAAAATGGAACTGCTTCTTCACGAACGCTTGATACAATGCGTTTTACCCCTTCTTGCCGCGCAACAGACTCCAGCGCCATGATAATCAATTTACCGAGCCCTTTCCCCTGCATTGCCGGGTTAACGGCTAAGAAACGAATAGCGCCTTCGTTGTCAGCATTAATATACAAACGACCAATGGCAAGAATACGGTTTTTATCATCCACAACCATTTGATGGTGTGCAGTTAAATCATAACCATCTTTTTCTGAACCTAGGGGTTGATTAAACGGTTTTCGCAACATTTCCCAGCGAAAATGGTAATAAGTTGCAAATTCAATATCGTCTTTCGGTGTACGTAAATGGTACATCGCTTCCCCCTTTAAAAATGGGCTCACACTTGTAGCCAGAAGGTGACAGGGCCATCATTGGTTAAATTCACTTGCATGTCAGCGGCAAATTCACCCGTTTGTGTTTCAACCCCTTGTTGGCGACTTTGTTCAACAAAGTATTGATACAAGGTATCTGCTCTTTCAGGCTCTGCTCCCCCTGAAAAACTAGGCCGCATACCTTTTTTGGTATCAGCTGCTAAAGTAAATTGAGAGACCACCAGCAAGCTACCACCCGCTTGTTGAACATTGAGGTTCATTTTCCCTTGTTCATCACTAAAAATACGGTAGCCTAATACTTTTTCACACAAACGTTTAGCTTTCTGCTCATCATCATCTTTTTCAACACCAAGCAAAACCAGCAGCCCAGTATTTATTTGCCCTACTATTTTCTGATCAACAACCACACTCGCATGAGTGACTCTCTGGATTAATGCAATCATGATGACTCTTTACAAAAAGATGGAGCAACGTTAACCGTTGCCCCACTATAAAATCAGGATATTATTCAACTTCTGCACTAAAATCGTAAGTGCGGAAATATTCAGGGATGGTATCTTTATTCACAACATGAATACTACGAATACCAAGGGCTTCTGCGGCTTTTACATTTTCTTCGACATCATCAAAGAAAATAGCATCTGCGGCATCAAACTCTTCGGATTGCAGTACATATTTGTAAATTTCAGGATCAGGCTTACGCATGCCTAAGTCTTGGGACAGATATAAGAAGTCGGAGGAAGCTGCAATTTCTGGGTAGTGTGCTGGCCAATAGTCGAGATGTAGACGATTAGTATTCGATAAAACGACCACTCGGTGCCCTTGTTCACGTAGGCGTTCCATAATATCAATGACTTCCGGTCGTAACGAAATAAAAATAGCGTGCCAGCCTTCAGCAAAGTCTTCAAAGCTCAGTGTAATGTCCATTTCTTCACAAAGCAGCTCAGCAAACTCGATGTCTGAAATTTTTCCACACTCATGTAATTGAAAGATATTACCAAAAGTAAAACGTGATTTGATTTCTTCACTTGGTGTACCACTGAGTTCAGACCATTTATCAAATACACGATTAAAGTCGATATCAATAATCACATTACCCATATCGAAGATATACAGCATAAATTTTCCTCATTGTTATTCACTAAATTTACTTTAATCATTATTCGGGCAACTGAACAGCCCTAATTAGTGATAATTCACGTTATTTTGTCAATTAATCGATTGAGCAAATGACAAAGGAAACAGCCATAATCAACAATTCCATGATAAAAGGTAATCATATTATGATTTATCATGCTAAATAGCATTCTCATTATTACGACAATAAATACGAAATAACCGAGCCAAATGTTCTCCTGCAGGTGTTAATGTCGCATCTCTGCGTTGTACTAATGCAAACGTGGCATAAGGCAGCTTTTCTTTTAAATCCAATGCGATATATCGTTGATCGAATAAGGGCTCATCAATCGTATCCACAGAAACTATGGTAAGAAAATCACTTTGGGCAACTAAACTTAAACAACCAATTAGCGTCTCACAAGTTACGCTAAACACCATGGGCCGTTCCATCATCGAAAAAACATCAGCAAGTTGCTTATAGTAGGTTCCTCTCGGCGTTGGCATTGTCCAATCGCAATCAGCGAGTTCACTCAATGACTTGGCATGGCACAAAGGATGGCCTTTGCGCATAATGACCTTGTACTCTTTTTGCATTAATTGTTCAAAACTGAACTCTGCATCTAAGCTGCCTGGGTAATAAGTGTTGATCGTGAAGTCGAGTTCCCCCTGCCGCAACTGTGTCAACATGGTTAATAATTGACCTTCCATAATGCGTAATTTGATATTTGGGTAGTCACGATGAAACTGCGTTACGACTTTTGGCATCAATGAACGAGCTATGCTCCCCGCCACCCCAATACTTACTGTTCCGCCAATCAAACCAATGCGTTGTAAAATTTCTTCTTGCCCTGCACGGAGTTCTTCAAGAATTAAACTGGCTCGACGTAAAAAGCCTTCGCCACACTCTGTTAAATAAATCCCCTGATTGCTTCGAATAAATAATTTTGCCCCCAAAATACTTTCTAATTCGCGAATCGATTTAGTTAATGCAGGTTGTGATAACTGTAAAAAGCGGCTTGCAGCACGAATACTACCATGCCGGCTAACCTCAACAAATGCTCTGAGCTGATTCAATTTTATTGGTGGAGCCATGCCCATACCCCGATAACTTTTAGTTATATAGCTAAAGATAATCGTATCTTTTTTATCCTAATTTGATTGTGTAGAGTCAGATAACAAAGAAACAAATAATTAACATTTGGAACATTAAAAGAATTTTTAAATATAAAAATAAAATTAACGTTCAAATAAGGTTGTTTTGAAATATTAAACAAAATTTTATTTCAATAAACATAACTTTCTCATCATTCAAAATAACAGAATTTATTTTTCTTGCGATAACTAAAAGAGATAAAAAATGGATACTGATTTAGATAACACTATCAATGAGATGGCCAAACAGTTGCAGGCATGGCGACGTGATTTTCACCAATATGCGGAATCTGGCTGGTTTGAATTCCGTACCGCAACCTTGGTAGCAGAAGAACTCAGCCAGCTCGGTTATCAATTACAACTCGGGCAAGAAGTGATCAAGGCTGACGCTCGAATGGGTCTTCCTGCACAATCAAAATTAGCAGAACAGGAAGAGAGAGCAATTAAACAAGGAGCTCTTACTCAGTGGCTTCCTCATTTCTCTGGCGGGTTTACAGGTATCGTCGCTACGCTAGATACCGGTCGCCCGGGCCCAACGCTGGCATTCCGTGTCGATATGGACGCCCTTGATTTAAATGAAGAACATACGTGCCAACACCGCCCGCATAATGAAGGTTTTGCATCTTGTAACCAACACATGATGCACGCCTGTGGCCATGATGGTCATACCGCTATTGGGTTAGGTCTCGCACATGTTCTCAAACAATATGAATCACGTCTTTCTGGTCGTATCAAAGTGATTTTCCAACCTGCCGAAGAAGGCACCCGTGGAGCCAAATCTATGATGGAGGCAGGGGTTGTTGATGATGTTGATTTCTTTGTGGCTATTCATATTGGAACGGGGGTCCCTAAAGGTGAAGTTGTTTGTGGTAGTAAAAACTTTTTAGCCACCACTAAATTTGATGTGGTTTACCAAGGAGTTGCTGCACATTCGGGGGCAAAACCAGAAGATGGGAAGAATGCCTTACTTGCCGCGACACATGCTACTTTAGGTTTGTATGGAATACCTCGCCATAGCGAAGGTAGTTCTAGAGTCAATGTCGGGGTTTTAAAAGCCGGTATTGGTCGTAATGTTATCCCTGATCATGCGCTATTAAAGGTTGAGACCCGAGGCGAAACGAATGAGATCAATGAGTTTGTCTACAAAAAAGCGTTAGATATCGTTAAAGGTGCAGCTCAAATGCAAGACGTGTCTGTAGATATCCAATTAATGGGAGCTGCACAAAGTAGCCATCCCAGCCCGCAATGGGTTGATTTTATTTGTCACTTAGCAAAAGAGTACCTGCCTGAATTCACCTCAGTCGTCAAAGACCGTGCACAAGCCGCTGGTTCTGAGGATGCGACCTACTTTATGGAGCGAGTTAAAACGCTTGGCGGCCAAGCAACTTACATGATTTTTGGTACTGAACTCAGTGCCGGACACCATAATGAACGCTTTGATTTTAATGAAGATGTCATGACAACTGCGGTCAAAACACTGTCCACAATTGCCTTTCATTTACCTGAATTCGGAGAGCAAAATGGATAATCAGTTTACCGCCTTTATTAGTGATTATATTGAAAAGCACCGTCAACAATTCACCAAACTCAGTGATGATATTTGGGATCACCCAGAAACGCGATTTGAAGAAACCTATTCCGCCAACCTACTCGCTGATTCCTTAGAGCAAGAAGGTTTTCACGTCGAAAGAGGTGTTGGCAATATTGAAACTGCTTTTATTGCCAGCTACGGTTCCGGCTCTCCAGTGATTGCGTTACTTGGTGAATTTGATGCCCTTGCCGGGTTAAGCCAGCATTCGGCTTGTTGTGAGCCTAACCCACTTATTGAAAATGGAAATGGCCACGGATGTGGACATAACTTATTAGGTACGGCAGCGTTATCGGCAGCCTTTACGGTTAAAGCATGGTTAGAAAACAATAAATTATCAGGAACTGTACGTTTCTATGGCTGCCCTGGGGAAGAAGGGGGTTCTGGTAAGACATTTATGGTTAGGGAAGGTTTATTCGATGATATTGATGCAGCGATTACATGGCACCCTGAATCTTTCAGTGGTGTATTCAATGTACAATCCCTCGCTAATATTCAAACCGCATTTCGCTTTAAAGGGATTGCATCGCACGCAGCTAATTCACCTCACTTAGGGCGTAGTGCTTTAGATGCGGTTACATTAATGAATGTCGGTGTACAGTTTTTACGAGAGCATATTATTCAAGAGGCTCGAGTTCACTACGCGGTAACCAACACTGGTGGCGCTTCGCCCAATGTCGTCCAAGCAGATGCTGAAGCACTTTACCTTGTACGAGCACCACAACTCGACCAAGCGCAAGACATTTACCAACGCGTCATTAAGATAGCGGAAGGCGCAGCGCTCATGACAGGAACGCAACTAGAAGTCCGTCTCGATAAAGCCTGCTCAAATTATGTTCCAAATCGCACATTAGAACATGCCATGTTCAACCATATTACGACATTTGGTATTCCTGAATATTCCAAGGAAGAGCGCCAATTTGCTCAGCAAATCCATAACACACTAACCAAAGACGATATCCGCAATGCAAAACTGAATGCAGCACGTAGCGGCGGTGAAGAAGGAGAACGCTGGAGCGAGAGACAAGGCAATAAATCCCTCACCGATGAAGTTCTACCCTACGTTGAGTCGAAAGAATTGATGTATGGATCTACAGACGTAGGTGATGTCAGCTGGGTTGCCCCTACTGTTCAATGTTTTAGCCCATGCTTTGCCTTTGGAACCGCACTGCATACTTGGCAATTAGTCGCACAGGGGCGTACTTCAATTGCGCACAAAGGGATGTTACTTGCAGGCAAAATCATGGCCTCTAGTGCCCTTGAGTTGTTCTTGAAGCCCGATTTATTAGCACAAGCAAAAGCTGAGTTTACGCAGCAAAGACAAATTACCCCTTATCAGTGTCCTATTCCCAAAGATATTAAGCCTTCAAAATTAAAATAAGTAGTTACTTAATACTGGCGGGGGTTACCCGCCCATAAGTCATAACAATAACAATGAAGATAGACACAAGGATATCCTATGAGCGACTCAACAACTGTGCACAAAAGCCCCGGGGCAATTTTTCGCTGGATAGAACGCGTGGGAAACAAAATCCCAAATCCATTTATTTTATTTGTTTATTTAATCGCCGTTCTGATGATTGCGACGGCAGTATTATCTTGGTTTGATTTATCCGTTAAAAACCCCGCCAATGATGAGATGGTCAGCGTCAAAAACTTATTAAGCGTGGAAGGATTGCAATGGATTTTACCTAATATCGTTAGAAATTTTAGTAGCTTTGCCCCACTTGGTGCCATTCTTGCGTTAGTTATCGGTGCAGGTTTAGCCGAAAAAGTCGGTTTACTCCAAGCCTTAATGTACAAAATGGCCTCAGGAATAAATAAGCGTTACGCCAGCTATATGGTGCTGTTTATCGCATTTTTCAGCCATATTTCTTCAGATGCTGCACTGGTTGTTATGCCACCATTAGGTGCTCTGATTTTTATTGCTGTAGGCCGCCATCCTGTTGCTGGCCTACTCGCGGCAATCGCAGGGGTCGCATCTGGTTTCACCGCCAATTTATTGATTGTTACTACTGATGTGCTGTTATCGGGGATCAGTACAGAAGCCGCCGCAATGATTGACCCAAATCTACATGTCAGCGTTATCGATAACTGGTACTTTATGGCAACATCCGTGATCGTGTTGACCATTGCAGGTGCGCTACTGACAGACAAATTTATAGAACCCCGCTTACCCGTATGGGAAGGCACGTCACATGACCGACTCGAAGAATTGACACCAATTCAAAACCGTGGGTTATTGATGAGTGGCTTGTCTGCATTAATCTTTATCGGTTTAGTTGCGCTCATGGTTGCCCCAGAAGGTGCACCACTGCGTGATCCGGTGACGGATACCGTAATCCCTTCGCCGTTTATCAAGGGTATCGTTCCTGTCATTATTATTTTCTTTTTCGTCGTTTCCATTACCTATGGTGTATCAACCAAACAAATCAAAAAGCCAAATGATATCCCAGACTTATTAGTTGACCCAATGAAGAGCATGGCAGGCTTCATTGTGATGGTTTTCCCATTGTCTCAGTTTGTGGCGTTCTTTAACTGGAGTAACATGGGAAAATTTATGGCAATTGGCTTAACCGATTTGCTTGAAAACCTTGGAATGACAGGAGTTCCTGCCTTTATCGGTTTAATGTTCTTATCGGCATTTTTGTGTATGTTTATCGCCAGTGGCTCGGCAATTTGGTCGATTCTTGCCCCCATATTTGTACCGATGTTTGTGTTACTGGGTTTTCACCCTGCCTTTGCACAAATCGTCTTTCGTATCGCAGACTCGGCCGTATTACCCTTAGCGCCTATGTCTCCTTTCCTACCTCTATTCTTAGGCTTTTTACAGCGCTATTACAAAAATGCTCAACTAGGAACTTATTACACCCTAATATTACCATATCCCATTGTATTTTTTATTGTTTGGATGCTATTGCTTGTTGGTTGGTACTTTGCTGGGCTGCCGATTGGTCCAGGGGTTTACCCACAACTTAACCCATAAAAAAAGGCGCCTTATAGGCGCCTTTTCACTGTCTAATTTATCTAAAAATTAGTCTTCTTTAGAACGGCTTGCGCGACGGCGGTCGTTCTCAGTCAGGTGACGTTTACGCAGACGAATAGACTGCGGAGTCACTTCAACTAATTCGTCATCATCAATGAACTCAAGTGCTTGTTCCAGAGTCATTTTGATTGGTGGTGACAGAGTCGTTGCTTCATCAGTACCTGACGCACGCATGTTGGTCAGTTTTTTACCGGTTAAGCAGTTAACAGTTAAGTCGTTAGAACGTGAGTGAATACCAATGATTTGGCCTTCATACACTTCAGCACCGTGACCCAAGAACAGCTTACCACGGTCTTGCAGGCTGTACAGTGCGTAAGCAACCGCTTTACCTTGTCCGTTAGAGATCAGAACACCGTTTTGACGGCCACCGATTTCGCCTGGGCGAACATCATCGTAATGGCTGAACGTTGAGTACAGTAAACCCGTACCTGATGTCATTGTCATGAACTCAGTACGGAAGCCAATCAGACCACGGCTTGGAATGACGTAATCAAGACGTACACGGCCTTTACCGTCTGGCATCATGTCACGCAGATCACCTTTACGCTCACCTAACGCTTTCATGATGTCGCCTTGGTGCTGTTCTTCAACGTCTAACGTCACTTGCTCGAATGGCTCTTGTTTACGACCATCGATTTCACGAATGATAACTTTTGGACGAGATACCGCTAATTCGAAACCTTCACGACGCATATTTTCAATCAGAACAGATAAGTGAAGCTCACCACGACCAGAAACGCGGAATGCGTCTGGATCTTGAGTTTCTTCAACACGCAGTGCAACGTTGTGGACCAGTTCTTTATTCAAGCGGTCAAGGATTTGACGTGAAGTGACGAATTTACCTTCTTTACCGCAGAATGGTGAGGTGTTAACACAGTAGAACATGCTAACAGTTGGCTCATCAACGGCTAACGCAGGCAGTGCTTCAACGCTACCGACTTGGCAAATGGTGTCAGAGATATTCAGTTCACCCAAACCGGTCAGAGCAACAATGTCACCCGCTTCCGCTTGTTGTGAGTCAATACGCTCTAAACCTAAGTGAGTCAGAACCTTACCAATTTTACCGTTACGAGTTTTACCTTCGCTATCGATAACCGTTACTTGTTGGTTAGGCTTAACAACACCGCGCTTGATACGACCGATACCGATAACACCTAAATAGCTGTTGTAATCCAATTGCGAAACTTGCATTTGGAATGGACCGTCAACGTCAACGGCTGGAGGCGCAACGTGTTCCACGATAGCTTCGTACAGTGGAGTCATGTCTTCAGCCATATTTTCGTGGTCAAGACCAGCAATACCGTTTAATGCAGATGCATAAACGATAGGGAAATCGAGTTGCTCATCCGTTGCACCTAAGTTCACGAATAAGTCGAATACTTGGTCAACAACCCAATCAGGACGTGCGCCTGGGCGGTCAACTTTATTGATAACAACAATAGGGCGTAAACCGTGGTCGAACGCTTTTTGCGTTACGAAGCGAGTTTGTGGCATTGGGCCATCCATCGCATCAACAACCAGCAGTACACAGTCAACCATAGACATAACGCGCTCAACCTCACCACCGAAATCGGCGTGACCTGGGGTGTCTACGATATTGATATGATAACCATTCCATTGGATAGCGGTATTTTTAGCAAGGATAGTAATACCACGCTCTTTCTCCAAGTCATTGGAGTCCATAACACGCTCATCAACAGTTTCACGTTCACCGAACGTGCCTGATTGCTGCAATAATTTACCAACCAGTGTGGTCTTGCCATGGTCAACGTGAGCGATGATGGCGATGTTTCTTAAATTTTGAATTGACAAGGATTTTTACCGTTTAATTGACAGGAAAGGAATATGCTTACTGAGCTGTTATTCACACCCAAAGCATACTTTCTACGTTAATTTGCTGTTATTTTACACGTTTTTCCGCACAAGTGGAATAAATGTGAAACCCATCACTGTATAAAAAGTTTTTAGCGAAAAAACATTCAGTTGCGTAACAGTGCCAGATTCCCTCACAAAATAATGAGCATCATCTCTGCGAAACCACGAAGTGACAGAATAATACGCTAAAAACTTAATATTAGCAGCCCAAAAAAAGAACAAAAAATAGACTTTCTTTCTTAACTGCCAGTTTAAATATCTTTTTACGTTATTTAGATATATCTAAATTGACTAATTAGATATATCTAAATATAGTAAAACCAGAAAAAAATTCGATATATCTAAAGTTACAAACTAAGGAGTAACTATATGCTAATTAAATCTTGTCGTCATGTATATTATGCACGCCATGATGAAAATCAACATGGCCATCGCGGTGGATGTTGCCACAATGAAGGCCGTCATAGTCACGAACATTGCAGCCACGGCGATGACTATTATGGTGATGACCGCCATGGTCACGGACACGGTGAACGCTGCCACAGCGAAGGCCGCCATGGTCACGGACACGGTGAACGCTGCCACGGCGAAGGCCGTCATGGCCGTGGACATGGTGATGACCGCCAAAGAGGCCGTGGAAGAGGCAAAGGCCTACGTCGTTTATTTGATCATGGCGATCTTCATATTATGGTACTTTCGTTAGTCGCTAAAAAACCAAGCTATGGCTACGAAATTATCAAAGATATTCAAGAAGCCTCAAATGGCTTGTATGTGCCTAGCCCAGGTGTTATTTATCCCACTCTAACACTGTTAGAAGAACAAGGCTTCTTAGAGTCTCAGATTGTTGAGCGCAATCGCAAAAGTTTTACGATTACGTCTGAAGGCTCTGCCCATCTAGCTCAAAATAAAGAAATTGAAGCAGTTATTGCTCGCAAACTGGCAAAAGCGCGTGATATGCAACAAGGCAGTAATTTAGCCGAAGACATTGAAATGGCAGTCAGTCGTTTTAAAGCTTTATTACGTCACAAAATGGTTTTAAAACAACTAAACGAAGAGCAGACGCGCCAAATTGCCTCCATCATCAATGATGCAGTAAAACAAATCGAAGAAGTGAATACGTTATTAACCAATAGCGATGAAGATTAATGTAGCTGTCTGGCATTAAACCACCTCATTTCTTTTTTATCCGGCCAACCTTATGCTTTAACAGGGCGCAATGTTGGCTTTTTTATTTGAGCTACACTCGCAAATGCACTAGATCAGTGCAAAACAGTCATTTAATGCACCAATATAGTGCATTTCGACAAATACAGCATGATGAAAATCCCTCGTCCTCACGTAACAATCAGTATTTGCTATAATTAAAAAGTTGGCACGCTTTTCGCTTATCTATTTATAGAGCGCGTACTAACCACTTTTATATGACTAGCACGCCAGACAAACAACAGACACACCCTCAAAAATAGCTTGTGATTTGTTGATTAGACCCGACCAGGAGAGCCGAGATGTCCGCTGAACATGTTTTATCGTTAATTAAAGAGCACAATGTTAGATTTATTGATCTGCGTTTTACCGACACTAAAGGTAAAGAGCAACACATCACTATCCCTGCTCATCAAGTTGACGAAGACTTCTTTGAAGAAGGCCAGATGTTTGATGGTTCATCTATTGGTGGCTGGAAAGGCATCAATGAGTCAGACATGGTATTAATGCCTGACGCTTCTACCGCGATGTTAGACCCGTTCTTTGCCGATATCACGTTGATTATACGCTGCGATATTTTAGAACCGGGCACAATGCAAGGTTATGACAGAGACCCACGTTCAATTTCAAAACGTGCAGAAGATTTCCTGCGCTCTAGCGGGATTGCCGATATCGTCCTGTTTGGACCAGAACCTGAATTTTTCGTTTTTGATGACATTCGTTTTGGCAACAACATGCATGGTAGCTACTACCACATTGATGATATCGAAGCAGCATGGAATACAGGAACCAAATACGAAGGTGGCAATAAAGGCCATCGCCCCGGTGTAAAAGGCGGTTATTTTCCAGTTCCACCGGTTGATTCATCGCAAGACTTGCGTTCAGCCATGTGTACCACAATGGAAGAGATGGGCTTAGTTGTTGAAGCTCACCACCATGAAGTAGCGACCGCAGGCCAAAACGAAGTGGCTACCCGCTTTAATACCATGACCAAAAAAGCGGATGAAACCCAGATTTATAAATATGTCGTTCACAATGTTGCCCATGCATACGGCAAAACAGCGACCTTTATGCCAAAACCTTTAGTGGGTGATAATGGTTCTGGTATGCACTGCCATATGTCTTTATCTAAAGGCGGTGTTAACCTGTTCGCTGGTGACAAATACGGCGGTTTATCAGAAATGGCGCTGTACTACATCGGCGGTATTATTAAGCATGCTCGTGCGCTGAACGCATTCACTAACCCAACCACTAACTCATACAAACGTTTAGTTCCGGGCTTTGAAGCGCCAGTCATGTTGGCATACTCTGCACGTAACCGCTCTGCTTCGATTCGTATTCCAGTGGTTGCGAGTACGAAAGCACGCCGTATTGAAGTTCGCTTCCCAGACCCTGCAGCTAACCCATATTTGGCATTCGCAGCCCAGTTAATGGCGGGTCTTGATGGCATCATCAATAAAATCCACCCTGGCGATGCGATGGACAAAAACTTATACGACCTACCACCGGAAGAAGCCAAAGAAATTCCAACCGTTTCAGGTTCTTTAGATGAAGCGTTGGCCGAATTAGATAAAGACCGTGAATTCTTAACCCGTGGTGGTGTATTCACTAATGATGCTATCGATGCGTACATTGAATTAACCCGTGCCGACATCCAACGTGTTCGTATGGCGCCACACCCTCTCGAATTTGAAATGTACTACAGTGTGTAACACGCCGTTCCACTGTTAGTCTTTGTTGCCGTGAAGCACTTGCCCCATCTTTCGATGGGGCCTTTTATCTCTAAGGTACTTACGCAACAAAATCAAATATCGGTTGTTTGGTCTATCAGGTATAATGCACCAAAATAGTGCAGGAGCAACATTACATGAAAACCGAACACTTGCCAGCACCGGAACATATTCTCGACTCTCTCATTAATAGCGTGCTAATTTTGGATTACGACTTGGTTATCCATTACGCCAACCATGCTGCACTCCAGATCTTAACCCAAAGCCAGCGCAAGCTATACGGGACACCTCTGCCACTGTTATTTAGCTACTGTTCACTCAATGATGAACTGATGCTCAATAGCCTAAAAGAAGGCCATAGCTTTACCGAAAATGAAGTCACTTTCGTGTTTAACAACCATTCTCATGTGATGTCGTGCAGCGCTCAGCCTTTTTCAGAACAATTTATTTTAGTTGAGCTTTCACAATTAGATAGCCAGCGACGTTTGAGCCAAGAACTCGCACAAAATGCCCAGCAGCTCGCTGCCCGTGAACTGATCCGTGGGCTTGCTCACGAAATTAAAAACCCACTCGGGGGTTTGCGAGGCGCTGCGCAATTGCTCTCTAAAGCGCTACCTGACCCACAATTAAATGAATATACTCAAGTGATTATCGAACAGGCCGACCGCCTGCGAGCACTGGTTGATAGGCTACTTGGGCCACAATATCCGGGGCCGAAAACGCAGCAAAGTATTCATCATATTATGGAAAACGTAACGCGGTTAGTGTCATTAGAAAAACCCAATAATGTGACACTAATTCGTGATTACGACCCAAGTTTGCCTGAATTAGAGTATTACCCAGACCAAATAGAGCAAGTACTCCTGAATATCACCCGAAATGCCTTACAAGCCCTCGCCGAAACGGGGGGTTATATCACTTTGCGTACCCGGACCGCTTTTCAAGTCACACTGCAAGGTGAGCGCTATCGTTTAGCTGCACGTATTGATATTGAAGATAACGGCCCCGGTATTCCGTTAGCAATTCAGGATACATTGTTTTATCCCATGGTCAGTGGGCGGCCTGATGGCACAGGGCTTGGCCTATCGATTGCTCGCAGTTTAGTTGACCAACACGCAGGAAAAATCGAATTTACCAGTTGGCCGGGTCACACTGAGTTTTCCATTTATCTACCAATTAAGAAATAGGAGATAACCATGACGCAGGGAAAAATTTGGGTGGTTGATGATGATAGTTCCATCCGTTGGGTACTTGAGCGCGCATTAAATAATGCTAACTTTGCTTGTACCTGCTTCGACAGTGCGGATGCAGTACTCACCGCATTAGAAAATTCACTCCCTGATGTGCTGTTATCAGATATCCGTATGCCAGGCAAAAATGGTATTGAGCTACTAAATACCATTAAACAATCTCACCCCCTTTTACCAATTATCATCATGACAGCGCACTCCGACCTTGATGCTGCCGTGAATGCCTACCAATCAGGGGCTTTTGATTACTTACCAAAACCTTTCGATATTGATGAAACCGTTGCCTTAGTTGAGCGCGCTCTAAATCATAGCCGTGAACAAAACCATGCAGGCCGTGAGGCTAAGCCAGCCACCCCCGTTGTTTCTTCGACAATGATCGGTGAAGCACCAGCGATGCAAGAGGTTTATCGCATTATTGGCCGTTTATCACGCTCATCAATTAGTGTGCTGATTAATGGTGAATCAGGAACAGGAAAAGAGCTGGTTGCCCACGCGTTACATCAGCATAGCCCCCGTGCTGATGCTCCTTTTATTGCATTAAATATGGCCGCCATTCCCAAAGATTTAATTGAATCTGAGCTATTTGGTCACGAAAAAGGCGCTTTCACCGGCGCGAGCCAAGTACGCCAAGGCCGATTCGAACAAGCTAACCATGGCTCCTTATTTTTAGATGAAATCGGCGATATGCCCCTTGATGTCCAAACTCGCTTGTTACGTGTTCTGGCGGAAGGCCAATTCTATCGTATTGGCGGTTATACCCCAGTCAATGTGGATGTGCGGATTATTGCCGCAACTCACCAAGACCTCGAAAAACGGGTTAAAGAAGGTTTATTTCGCGAAGACTTATTTCATCGATTAAATGTCATTCGAGTACAATTACCGCCATTACGTGAACGCATTGAGGATATCCCGCGTCTCGCCGATTATTTTTTACAAAATACGGCAAAAGAACTCGGTGTCGAGGCTAAGGTTCTTCACCCCGACAGCGAAAAAATTCTTCAGCGCTATTATTGGTCAGGTAACGTTCGCCAATTGGAGAATGTCTGCCGTTGGCTAACTGTGATGGCGGCAAGCCAAGAAATTTTACCGCAAGATTTGCCCGATGATTTGCTTGAAGAGCACCCACAACAAAATGCAGTGGTAAAATCATCGCAAACCGATGCTATACAAACACAATCTTTATCATCACACACTGCTAATTCTGCTACTCAGTGGTTTGAATTACTGGAAGAGTGGACCGATAACGCATTAATAGAGGGTAAAGAAGACCTCTTTGCACAGACCATTCCCTTACTCGAGCGTACAATGTTAAATTGCGCGTTGAAATACACCAATGGCCATAAGCAAGAAGCTGCCCGTTTATTAGGCTGGGGAAGAAATACCCTAACCCGTAAATTAAAAGAGCTAGGAATTGAATAACCACAGAAGTTGATTATCCTATTAAGATAGGTATGACTTAATTTATTATTTTATACTTATCTTAACATTCAAAAACGCCATACCAACTCACATTAAAAAAAGATATTTAAACGTTAAATAAATCACCATTAATGATGATTAGTTTCGGATGATACTTTTACCATAATACATTTTAGACTGCTTTTTGTTTTAAAATGAAATATTTAAAATACAGCTGCAATATTAAACTCCATCAAAACACATTATGCGTGAAATAATACCAAAAACCTCCACCTTAAAACTAATTTAGCTATTTAATCTTTATTTTGATCAGCAATAAAAACCCCATAATTAAAAAAACAACATTTCTTAAAACATCCATGAAAAACTCCCAACTTATAATGTGAATACCAAATACAAGATATGAAAATAGCTTAAAATAAGGGCATTAAACCTAAATTACTCTCATATTGTTTATTTTTAAAATAAAAGTCAAAATACCCCCAGTTGAGTTATTGAATATTTTTAATAACTCAATTTCATCACATAAACATCCTCTTGGAGAGTAATAAATGAAAAAGAATGTCTTTGCCTATTTAATTGCGGCATCGTCTGTTTTTGCGATTAATAATGCATTAGCTGCTGATGGAACTATCGACTTTACGGGTGAAATTACCGACCAAGCGTGTGAGCTTGCAACCGGTTCTGATGCATTTACCGTAAACTTAGGGAAAATCTCTAAAACGGCATTACCTAGCACGGGTAGCACGGCAGCAGCGACTAAATTTACCATCAAATTAGAAAACTGCCCGCAAACCGTGACTAGCGCAACGGTTAAATTTGATGCCACCAGTTACGCAGGTGACAGCAGTGTACTCCAGTTAACCGACCCTACTGCTGCGACAACAGCACAAAACGTTGGTATTCAAATTCAGGACGTCACCGGAACAACCGTTCCGTTATTTACTGAATCTAGTGCGTATGCATTAAAAGAAAAGACAGTAAATAATTTAGATTTTACTGCTCGTTATATTGCAATGTCTGATAGCGTTGGCGTTGGTCAAGCAAACTCAACCGCAACCTTCACTATCAATTATAACTAATTGGCTTTTAGGGTTTAAATGGATTTAAACCTTATTCCTCTATTCAATGGTACTAATATGAAACGCTTAGTTTATTTTTTTATTTCTTCATTTTTATTGATTAATTTAGCCCATGCAGGCGTTATTATTGGCGGCACCCGTGTTATTTATCATGAGGGAAATAAGGATGTCAGTATTAGTGTCGAAAACCCTGATAAAATCCCCTATTTAATTCAATCATGGATTGATGGTATTGATGAAAATAAGCAATCCGCATTTATCATTACACCACCATTATTTAGATTAAACGCAGATAAAACCAATGCGTTAAGAATATTTTTAACCGAGAATACCTTACCGACAGATAAAGAATCATTATTTTGGCTGAATATAAAAACGATCCCAGCAACAGAGCGCACGGAAAATTCATTACAAATTGCCTTTAAAACACAAATGAAATTAATTTATCGCCCTTCTGCAATTAAAAATGTTGATTTTATTGAAGAGCAAAAGAAATTAATTTGGTCAAAAACAGGCAATAGGATTACGGTAAAAAACCCGACACCGTATTTTATGAATTTCCAAAGTATTACCTTTAACGGTAAAAAGGCCAATGATGTCTCTTATGCGGCACCGTTTTCCAGCACTTCTTTTGAAATTAACGATGCTGCCACTCATGGCACGGTGAAATGGGAAGTCATTAATGATTACGGCTCCGCATCTGAACTGGCTGAAGCGAAAATATAGCCCAATATTGATTTAGGTTGTTAAAATGAGAATAAATAAAATATGCTTTAGCCTACTTATTTATTTAGGCTATACGGTACCTTTATACGCTGAAAATGCCATCGATAATAATACAGCACAAGGAAATATCTATTTTGACCCTGATTTCCTAGAGTTGCCTAATAAAGATGCTGTCGATTTAAGCCAATTTGAAAATAACCAACAATTGGCGGGTAACTATTACGTTGATATTTATGTCAATACCAACTTAATCGGGGCAAAAAGTTTAAAGTTTGATAAAAATACTGAGAATAAACTGGTTCCTTGCTTAACTTTGGATGATTTAAAAAGCTTCGATATTAAAATTGCAGATTATCCTGAGCTACAAAATAGCCAAACAAGCTGCGTCAATTTAGCAATCATTCCTGATGCAACAAGCCAGTTTGAATTTGATTCACAGCGGTTATACCTAAGTATTCCGCAAATCGCGCTGGCGAAAAACCCGAGGGGTTATGTTGACCTTGCCGATATCGATAACGGTATTACCGCCCTATTACTGAATTACAGCTATAGCGGTTCTAAAAATACCGATCGTAGCGGTGGAGAAGACACCTCCTCAAACTACGTCAATTTACGCCCCGGCTTAAATATTGGGGCATGGCGTCTGCGCAACTATACCGCGTGGTCCAACAGCACAGGGCAGCCCAATAAATGGGATACTATTTATACTTACGCCTCCCGTGGGATCAACCGTATAAAAAGCCAGCTAACCTTGGGAGACAGCGTTTCGCCGTCAGAGGTGTTTGACAGTGTGCCGTTTCGTGGGGCGCAACTCGCCACCGATGATGATATGTACCCTGAAAGTCTGCGTGGCTATGCGCCCGTCGTGCGTGGTATTGCTCGCAGCAATGCGCAAGTTACCATCCGCCAAAACGGTTACACCATCTACCAAACAGATGTGGCAGCAGGCCCCTTTGAAATCAATGACCTCTACCCAACGGGCAGCAGCGGTGACTTGCATGTGACGATAAAAGAGTCGAATGGCAGCGAACAGGTGCAAATTGTGCCCTTTGCCTCACTCCCCGTGCTACAACGTGAAGGTTACTTATCTTATAGCACCACTGCTGGGGAATATCGTTCTTATGATAGCCATGTAGATAAAACCAAATTTGGCCAGTTCACTTTGGTATACGGTTTACCCTATGGCATCACCATGTTCGGAGGGAGTCAGTTCAGTGAAAAATACCAATCTTATTCGATAGGTGCTGGGCAAAACTTGGGGCGCTTCGGGGCGCTGTCTATTGATATTACCCAATCTCACGCCAAAATGCGTGATGACAGCAAAGAGCGTGGGCAATCTTACCGTTTCCGCTATAACAAAAACCTCAATGATATCGGCACCAATATTGCTTTGGCAGGTTACCGCTATTCAACCCAAGGGTATTATAGCTTATCCGAGGTGTTTGATACCTTCCGTGATACCAGCTACAGCCCTGAAATCGAGCGGCGCCGTAATCGTGGTGAAATCACTCTCAGCCAAAACCTAGGGGATACTTACGGTTCCATTTCAATGGGTTATGTTAATGAAGATTATTGGAATAGTGACCGCAAAACACAGTCAGCAACCCTTGGCTATAACAATAGCTGGCAAGGGATCAGTTACGGGCTGAACTACGCCTATAACAAGAATACCAGCAGCTATTCACAGAGTACTGGAACGAAAAAATACAGTGATGAAGACCACTTATTTACCTTTTCGGTCAATATCCCGTTCAGTTTATTTGAAGATACCGCCTACATTAACTTTGCCAGTAGCCACAGTAGCCGTGACTCTAGCTCAAGTAACATCGGTGTTTCTGCCTCCCATCTAAACAACCAGTTAAATTGGAGTATGCAACAAAGTTTAGCCGATCAGGGGCAAGGCAGCTCTGGTAATGCGAACTCTACCTATAAAGGTAAATATGGCGAAATTTCCGGGGGCGCAAGTTATAGCAAGGATAACTATAACCTGTACTACGGAACTAACGGCAGCCTTGTCGCCCACGCGGGCGGGTTAGTGTTAGGGCAACAACTGGGTGAGACTTCCGCGCTGGTAGAAGTGCCTGATGCAGGGAATGTTCCCATATTAAACCAAGCGGGTGTAGTAACCAATAAACAAGGTTACGCGTTAGTGCCGTACGTCACCGCTTACCGCAAAAATACCATCGATATTGATACCTCGGCGTTACCTGACAACACGGAAATGGAACTCACCAGCCAGTCAGTCTCCCCAAGCCGTGGGGCATTAGTTAAAGCTGGTTTTACTGCCAATGTCGGTTATCGCACCATTATGGTATTGAACTTTGCAGATGGGAAGCCCGTGCCATTTGGTGCGCAGGCCATATTTAAAGATAACAACCAATTAAATGGCATGGTCGGTAATGACGGTGAAATTTATTTATCCGGCTTAGCCGAAAGTGGCAGTTTTATTATTCAATATAACGATAAACAGCAATGCCAAGTAAATTATAACTTAACCGGTGTTTCAGATTATATGGGGTTATATAAAACTACTGCGGTATGCCGATAAGAGGGAAATCGATAATGAAAAAATTAATAGTCAGCTCTGTATTAGCGGTGGGATGTTTATATACTGGGTATGTCAATGCAATCTGTGTACAAAATCCTGCATTAAATAATATTATAACAACCGTGACTCCACGCACATTTAATCTATTTTATGATGATAACAGTGTCCGTGACTTGTCTGTTTTTGAACACAGATATGCGAGTGGAAGTCCTTACGCAATAACAACTAATCCTGGAACATGTGGATATATGAATTGGCAATACGCTTATGCAAATAGTTGGAAACCTGATGCTAACTATATTGCCAATACAAATATCCCCGGAATTGGCGTAAAAATAAAGCACGACAGATTTTATCTTAACAATGGCAATGAACCATTTTATATTCCTCATAATAATACTCATCGTCGTATGCGAGTTGATACTCCCATGTGGACAGTCACATTTATAAAAACGGGGCGGGTAACACAATCAGGAGCATTATCATCTGGTATTATTGGTCATGCTCGCGTATATAACCCCTACCCAAAAACAACCTTTACCTTGGCGAGTTTATATTTTCCCACTGATCAAATTAAAGTCAACGTCCTCCAATGTTCACTGAAAAATAACCAATCCGTTTATAATATTGAATTAGGTGACTGGCGAGATACTCAATTTCCGAATATTGGAGATGCAAGTGACGTTATCGACGTTCCAATTACATTAACCTGTAATCCAGGAACAAATATTAAAACTACCGTTACCAGTTCATCCGGCTATATTGATCCAAATACGGGAAAACTCGCTTTATCCGGTGCAAATAAAGCAACTGGCGTAGCAATTCAACTCTTAGATAAAAATAATACCCCCATAAAGCTAAATACAAAAAATACTTCACAAAGTAATGTTCCTGAAGGTGACTATATTTTTGAATGGAAAGCCCGGTATATTAAAACGGCCGAAAAAATTACACCCGGAAGTGCGAATGCCTCAGCCACTGTTAATATTCGTTATGAATAGGATTAAATAATGAAATATTTAATGAACTCATTATTGATAATAAATAGTTTGATCGTTAGTTTTTATACATATGCTGAAGATAACGTCATATTAAATTTCACAGGCAATATCAAAGCCGCTACCTGTAATATCTCTGGCGGCAACAATATTGATATTGACTTAAAACGTTTACCGATTGATATATTTAATGGCACGCAGACAGGATCCGACTGGAGAAATTTTGATATTCATTTAAATAACTGTTCGTCATTTATCAATCAAATCAAACTGACATTTGCAGGTACCGCGGACACGGCAGATACGACTAGCTTATATAAAAACCTGGGTACTGCTCAAAATATTGCCGTGCAATTACAAAGTGGTGATGGTGCCACACCGTTAGGCAATCAAAAAATATTACAAGTGCCCTTAAATGGGCAATCTGATATCGCTATTCCACTGCGTACGCGGGCTGTTAGCATGGCAGGTAATGTCGTAGCTGGCTCTATTTCTGCCAATATTACCGCCACCATCACCTATTTATAAACAGGAGCATATAACATGAAGAAAATAGTGCTGTTATTCTGTCTTACTTCCAGCCCCGCATTGGCAGCAGACCAGCAAATTAATATCAATGTACATGGTTATGTCGCAGTTATGCCCTGCGAATTAGAAACCATCAATCATGTTATTGACCTGAAAAAAGTGAATGTTTGGAATATTCGGGATACACAAACTTCACCGTGGGTTGATTTCTCAATTAAATTGAAAAATTGCCCTATGGGTACCAAGGAAGCCATTATGGAAATTAAAGGCACACCAGATTCAACCACAACGGATTATTTTATCAACACCGGTAGTGCTAAAAATGTCGCATTAAACTTAGCTCACCATGCAAATAAAACCACAATAAAAAATGGTGAAAAAATTATGGTGCCCATTAATGAACAAACCCACAAAGTTGATATTCCGCTATCAGCGAGAATGGCAGGCTATGGCTCAGGTATGACAAGTGGTTCATTTAATAGCCACCTTGATTTTACATTTGTTTATCACTAATAAAGTTAGGTATTGATATTCTAAAACACATCATCGTAATTGGATTAATTTAAATTTTAAGGTGACGAAAAATATTTAATATGCATTATTTTCAATATAAAACAACCTAGTTTGAATGCTTATGATTTAAATCAAGATAAGAGAAAGGATACCTGATAGATATATCGTGAGTGTAAAAATATCACTTTACACTTGTTAAGAATAAAAATTAAAGAGGTTGAATAATGAGCAATTATTACCCTGTCTCTGCGGTTATTGGTCATAAAATAAAATCATTGCGTAAAGATAAAGGACTATCTCTTATTGCCCTTGCTAAAAATATCGGCATTAGTGAACAACAGCAATTACGCTATGAACGAGGCAGTAACCGAATATCGATAGATAGACTGAAGCAGTACTCCAATTATTTTGATATCAATATTAGCTATTTTTTTTCATTTAATGAATATGAAAAAATAAAAATTAAAAATGGTAATGAAATTAAACAATCATTCTCTTTGTAGTACTTTTACTTAATCATTATTGGTTATCAATATGAAAAAAAACACCTCTAAAATTGTCGGAGCACGGATCCGCGCACTCAGAAAAGACCAAAACATGAGTATTCAGCAGCTCAGTACATTGCTCGGGATCAGCCAACAGCATCAATCCCGCCATGAACTCGGGGAAATACGAATTCATGTTGATACACTTTATTCTATTTCACAAATATTAGAACTTGATATTCAAGAGTTAGTTGTTGATTTTACTATCCCAACACCGATTAACACAATGAATAATAAACAAAATAAAAAAAAGATATTGCAGGCAGAAAGCTTATTATCACCTGAACAGAATTTCAATTTATACAAGTAGCATTAATACAAGAATAATGTCGTTTATAGGAATTTTATAACAATGAACACTGTAGCTTAAACGTATCTATAAATAAGAAGTTTCTTATGTAGCCTTAGCATAATTAATGAAGATTAAGGCTACTCAATTGAATTTAAACGAAAATATTCAAATGGCAATTTAATATTTTCTGAAGGCCGAGATTAATGACTTAACTGTTTTCATTCATTTTCTGAATGACAATACCCTTTCTTTATTCAAAAAAGGAAATAAATAGCACTTTTAGACCTGCGAAATTCGATAGTTACACTATTATTTCGTTTTACGATAGTACAAATTAAATATTCTCCAAATGTGGTCTGACGTGTCAAAGTCTTATAACCCCAAATAATCACCATATGAGAGACAAATTAAACTTATCTCCCACTTTATAATTATTCTTAGTTTTATATCGTTATTTCACTTTAGTAAAAATCCCACCTAAAAATATATTTACCTTAAGATAAAATAGAGCTTCAATTGCTCTCCCATACAGTGTTAACTTAATTAAAAAAATTAAATACATTAAAATTTAATTATATTTTACCAAATTTGACAAAACTTGTTTATTTTAAAAAATAGTTTCAAAATACTCTCCAATTGAGTAATTGGTGATTCCACCTACTCAATGAAAAATAAATAATTATCTTTTGGAGAAAAACAAATGAAAAAAAACTTACTTGCATCATTAATTGCTGCAACCTCAATCTTTGCTGTTAATAATGCATTAGCCGCAGATGGTACTATCGACTTTACCGGTGAAATCATTGACCAAGCATGTGAATTAGCTGCAGGCTCTGATGCATTAAAAGTAAACTTAGGCCAAGTATCTAAAAAGGCATTACCAACAGCGGGAAGCACTGCTGCTGCAACTAAATTTACTATTAAATTAATTAACTGCCCAGCGACAGTGACAACAGCTTCAGTTAAATTCGATGCTGACTCTTATATTGGTGACGATGAAGTCATTAAATTAAAAGAAGAGACCGGAGTTGCAACAGGTGTAGGTATTCAAATTACTGACGATACTAATAAAGTCGTTCCACTATTTACCGCATCTAAAGCATACCCATTAAAAGAAAATGTAGAGAATAATTTAGATTTTAGAGCGCGTTATATTGCCAAAACTGACTCTGTAACACCGGGTCCAGCCAACGGTACGGCGACTTTCACAATCAATTATAACTAAGTAACAAATAAGGTTTAAACGGAATTGAACCTTATCTAATAACATTCAATGGTGGTATTATGAGATCTATTATCTATATTTTTATTTCGTTATTTCTACTAATAAATACTGCAAACGCAGGCGTTATTATTGGTGGAACTCGTGTTATTTATAATGAGGGAAACAAAGATGTCAGTATCAGTGTAGAAAACCCAGATAAGATCCCTTATTTAATTCAATCCTGGATAGATAATATAGATGAAAAAAAACAGTCAGATTTCACTATAACACCACCATTATTTAGGCTTAATGCTGAAAAAACCAATGCACTTAGAATATTTTTAACCGAAAATAAACTACCGAATGATAGAGAATCATTATTTTGGCTAAATATAAAAACGATTCCAGCAACAGAAAGAACAGAAAATTCACTACAAATTGCCTTTAAAACACAGATGAAACTCATTTATCGTCCCAAAGCTTTAAAGGATGTCAATTTTATTGAAGAGCAAAAAAAATTAGTATGGTCTAAATCTGGGAATAAAATTACGGTTAATAACCCAACACCTTATTTTATGAATTTTCAGAGCATCAGCTTTAACGGAACAAAAGCTAATGATGTTTCTTATGCTGCACCTTTCTCAAACGCAACTTTCGAGATTAATAACTCAAATACCAATGGAACAATTAAATGGGAAGTTATTAATGATTATGGCGCAGCGCCAGAAGCACTCGAAAAGAAAATATAAAACTATAAAATAAGTTGGGCTTTATCATGAAAATAAATAAAATATCTCTAGGCCTACTATTATATTTAGGCTATACCGCATCATTATATGCTGAAGAAAAAATAGAAAAAAATGTCTATTTTGACCCAGATTTCTTAGAGTTGCCGAATAAAGACTCAGTTGATTTATCGCAGTTTGAAAATAACGAACAATTAGCAGGTAACTACTATGTTGATATTTATGTCAATACTAATTTAATTGGTTCTAAAAATCTTAAATTCGAAAAAAATAGCCAGAACCAATTAATTCCGTGTTTATCACTTGCTGACATTAAAGAATTTGGTATCAAAACAGCGGAATACCCTGAATTACAAACGGCAGGAAGTCACTGTGTCAACCTTGCCGCGATCCCTGATGCCACCAGTAACTTTGAGTTTGATTCTCAACGTTTATATTTAAGTATTCCTCAAATCGCATTAGACAGAAACCCAAGGGGTTACGTTGACTTAGCTAATATCGATAATGGGATTAATGCGCTGTTATTAAATTACAGCTATAACGGGTCGAAAAATTATGACCGTAAAAAAAATGGCTCAGATAATACATCCCATTATGTAAATTTAAGGCCCGGTTTAAATATTGGAGCTTGGCGGTTACGGAATTACACCACATGGTCAAGCAATACTGACCAATCTGGTAAATGGGACACCATTTATACCTATGCATCACGTGGCATTAATAGCATCAAAAGTCAGTTAACCTTGGGGGATAGTGTCTCGCCTTCGATGGTTTTTGATAGCGTACCGTTTCGTGGTGCCCAGCTTGCGACAGATGATGATATGTCCCCTGAAAGCTTACGCGGGTATGCACCCGTTGTACGCGGGATAGCGCGTAGCAATGCACAAGTAACGATCCGCCAAAATAGCTACATTATCTACCAAACTGAAGTGGCTGCTGGTCCTTTTGAAATCACAGACTTATACCCAACAGGGGGAAGTGGTGATTTGCATGTCACCATCAAGGAATCCAACGGGAGCGAGCAATACCAAATTGTTCCTTTCGCCTCATTACCTGTATTACAGCGTGAGGGGTATTTTTCTTATAGCGTAACAGGCGGGGAATACCGCGCTTATGACAGTAGCATTGATAAAACAAAATTTGGCCAATTTACCTTAATCTATGGCTTACCTTATGGTATTACCGCTTATGGTGGTAGCCAAGTCAGTGAGCACTACCAATCTTACTCTATCGGTACGGGTCAAAACCTTGGACGGTTTGGTGCATTATCTATTGATGTTACTCATGCAAATTCAACGCTAAGTAATGATGTTACGGAAAAAGGTCAGTCATACCGTTTTCGCTATAACAAAAATATCAACGACATTGGTACTAATATCGCATTGGCAGGTTACCGTTATTCCACTAAAGGTTTCTACAGTTTAGCGGAAGTCTTTGACGGCTATAGAAATACAAATTACGCCCCTGAAATTGAACGCCGCCGTAATCGCGGTGAGATCACTCTCAGTCAAAATTTAGGAGATAACTTTGGTTCAATTTCAGTTGGTTATATCAATGAGGACTACTGGAATAGTGACCGTAAAACACAATCAGCCACCGTGGGTTACAACAATAGTTGGCAAGGCATCAGTTATAGCTTGAATTATATCTATAACAAAAATACCAATAGTTACTCCTATAGCTCCGGTAGTCGTACGAAAAGTGAAGATGATCATCAACTTGCTTTCTCTGTCAGTGTACCGTTTAGCGTGTTTGATAATACTTTCTATTACAACTTTAACAGTAACAGCAGCAGTGATGGCCCAAGCACAGGCAGTATCGGGCTTTCCGCCTCTCAGCTCAATAACCGCCTAAATTGGAGTATGCAACAAGGCTTTACCACTCGAGACCAAGGCACTAGCGGTAATATGAATGCCTCTTATAAAGGGCAATATGGTGAAGTTTCAGGCGGAACTGGCTATAGCAAAGACAGCTATAACCTTTATTACGGTGTTAATGGCAGCTTAGTAGCTCACTCTGGTGGCCTAGTTCTTGGCCAGCAATTAGGCGAAACCGCTGCTATTGTGGAAATCCCTGACGCGGGTGATGTTCCCGTTCTAAACCAAGCTGGGGTGGTAACAAACAACCAAGGTTATGCGCTCGTACCTTATGTCACTGCTTATCGCAAAAATGTGATTGATATCGATACCTCAGGACTACCTGAAAATACAGAAATGGAGTTAACCAGCCAAAGTGTTGCTCCAAGTCGCGGTGCTCTGGTGAAAGCCAACTTTGCAGCGAATGTCGGGTATCGTGCCATCATGATATTAACTTTTACTGATGGTAAACCCGTACCTTTTGGTGCTCAGGCCATATTTAATGACAACCCACAGTTAAATAATATGGTGGGCAATGATGGTGAAATTTATTTATCTGGTTTAGCTGAAAACGGCAGCTTTATTATTCAATATAACGATAAACAACAATGCCGAGTAAATTATAACTTAGCGGGCATATCGAATTATATGGGTTTATATAAAACAGCAGCGGTTTGCCGATAATAAGGAGTAAATAATGAAAAACTTTATTTATAAATCAATATTGCCTGTTAGTTGTATATATTTATACTCAGGATATGCTAATGCTGCTTGTACCTTAAACCCAAATTTAAATAATAAACTAGCTAATATACCGGCCGCAGTTTATAACGTTCAATATGATGATAATACACCTAGAGACTTAGGTTCTCTCAGTGCTAATTTTTCATCTACATCTCAGTGGGTAGCTAGTGATTCGAGCTCTTGTGCTACTTCATACTTAACGGGTAGCTTTATAAATAGCTGGTCACCAAATGCCAATAAAGTTGCCCTATCTAATATTTCTGGTATTGGTATTTCTGTTACAACTGCAGGCATTGGAGCATTTAATGCAACCTGGGATAAAAACAACGCAAATTATAATATATTAACAACGCATTGGAGCATCACAGTAAAAAAACTCGGTTCGGTAACACAAGGTGGCACATTAAGAGCCGGAAATGTTGCAAGGCTAACCGCAACTTACCGTGCGCCAACAAATGTGACTTGGACTTTAACAACCTTAAATATGCCGACCAATGCTATTCGTATCAATGTACTTAGCTGTTCATTAAAGAATAATCAGTCAACCTACAATATTGATATGCAAGATTGGTATGATACACAGTTTCCCAATATAGGCTCAACCAGTACACCGGTTAATATCCCAATTACATTAACTTGTGCAGCTGGCACCAATATTAAAGCGACTGTCACAAGTTCTAAATATGAAGATACTGCGACGGGAAAATTAGGGCTAACAGGAACTAATAGTGCTACTGGTGTCGCAATACAATTATTGGACAAAAATAATAATCCAATCAAATTGAATACCACAAATAACCTGCAAAATAATGTTCCAGCCGGTGATTATATGTTTAATTGGAAAGCTCGCTATATAAAAACGGCAGATAATATCACGCCAGGTACAGCGAATGCCTCCGCTACTGTAAATATCCGCTATGAGTAGGAATAAAAAATGAAAATAACACCTAAAAATTTACTTTTACTTAGTAGCTTAATATTCAGTGGGAACTTATTCGCTGCTAGCACTGTCACGTTGAATTTCACCGGTAATATTAGAGCGGCAACTTGTAATATTACTGGTGGTAATAATATTGATATTGACCTGAAAAGTATTTCAGCTGATGTATTTCGCAATGCGAGCTCTGGCTCTAACTGGAATACATTTAATATTAGTCTCAATAATTGTTCATCTTTTATTAATCAAGTAAAGCTGACATTTACAGGGACGGCGGATACCGCGGATGTAGCAAGTTTATACAAAAATCAAGGCACAGCTAAAAACCTAGCCGTACAACTACAAAATGGTAATGGAACAACTGCTTTAGGTAACCAAAAAATATTACAAGTTCCGACAAATGGGCAAGCGAATATTAATATTCCATTACGCACCCGTGCTTTTAGCTCATTAGGTAATGCCACTCCGGGAACTATTTCCGCCAACATTACGGCAACAATTACCTATTTATAAAAGAGAGAATAATATGAGACATTTTATCCTATTACTATCAATCATGAGCTGCTCTTTAACTGCATTTGGGTTAACTGCAAATATTAAAGTACATGGCGTCGTTATTGCTGCCCCTTGTGAAGTCGAAAAAAATAATTATTTAATTGATTTGAAAAAAATTAATATTTGGAATATCAAAGATACGCAGAAATCTCCGTGGGTTGATTTTTCCGTGAAACTAAAAAATTGCCCTGTCGGCACCACCATCGCTGTAATGAAAATATCAGGTACGCCAGACTCAACAGTAACGGAACATTTTATTAATAATGGTACAGCAAAAAATGTGGCGCTGAATTTAGCCAACACAGTGAATAAAACAACCATTAAAAATGGTGATACGATTACTGCGAATGTTAATACACAAACACGAAATGTTGAAATTCCTCTGTCTGCAAGAGTTTCAGGATATGGAAATGGTATGGTTGCAGGCTCATTTAAAAGCCATTTAGAATTTACATTTACTTATCAATAATTAAATATAATTTCTTATTATAATCACACACACCTTAATAGGAGATAATGATATGCCTAGCCACTACCCTATCTCAAAAATAATTGGCAATAAAATCACTTATTATCGAAAAATGAAAGGAATGACATTAGAGAATTTATCTAAAGTAGTAGGAGTGAGTGAACAACAGCAATCACGATATGAGCGAGGCATTAATCGAATTAATGTTGATAGACTCTATCAATATGCAAAAATATTTGACATTTACCTTATTGATTTTTTTGTCTTTAATAATAAAGAATTAAACGAAATTAAAACATCAAACACTAATTATTTAATCAAGGATGAAAATGAAAAATAAAAATCTACTTTTAATATTTAGTACTATCGTTACATTTTCTGGATATGTACAAGCGGCCTGTATTCAAAACCCGAACTTACGAAATGTTGTGGTTAATGTACCTACGAAAACCTATTCATTGCAATATGACGATACAGGAGCACGAGACCTCGATACTATTCGAGTCAATTTTAAAGGCTCACAAGTCAATACATTTTCAGGCCCAAAAAGTAATGGCCAATGCGGTGATGCCTATTTACATGCTGACTATGTGAATGGGTGGGTACCAAACGGTAATAAAATTGCAGCCAGTAATATACCAGGCATCAGCATTCAAGTAAAAGCTACGGAAATTGGTTTCTTGAACACACGTTATGGGCCACCAACATTAGCTAACCCTGCTGCTTGGGGTATTCCTAACCCATATTGGACTATTACTATCAAAAAAACAGGACAAGTCACACAGGGGGGAAATTTAAAAGCAGGGCATGTGGGAAGACTAACACAACGTAACCCAGCACCACATAACAGTACGTGGAATTTAACATCGCTGAACATTCCAGCGAATGCGATAAAAATAAACGTATTAAAGTGCTCAACAAAAGCGACAAGTTACAATGTTAACTTAGGGACTTGGTACGATACTCAGTTTAAAGCTGTTGGTACGACTAGCAACAGTGTCAATATACCCATTACATTAAGCTGTGCTGCAGGCACTAATCTAAAAGTGACAGTGACAAGTAGTGCTGGGTATGTTGATACTAATACAGGGAAAATTAAATTGTCTGGACAAGGGCAAGCGACCGGAGTCGCCATTCAATTATTAGATAGAAACAGCACCCCAATAAAGCTTAATTCAAAGTTTACTTTGCAAAATAACGTTGCAGGTGGCGACTATATTTTTAATTGGAAAGCTCGATATATTAAAACTGCTAATAATATAACCGCAGGAACTGCAAACTCGACCGCGTCGGTTAACATAAGATATGAATAAATAGCATTCAACATTAATCATAAAAAGATGTTAATTTATTTATAATTTGATTTTTATTGCTAATATTAAAGAATATGAAAGAATAATTGATAAATAGCAAATTTACTATTTTATTAAAATGGTTAAGATAGAGAGGCTATCTTGGAATTTTGTTTAGTTAGAAATGAAAAGTCTAATTATAGGAGTACATATGTCTTATTCAAGATCTCATCTCATAGGAAAGAAAATACTTTATTATCGAAAAATGAAGGGTATTTCAATTAATGAAATATCAAAAGTTATTGGTATCAGCCCACAACAACAATCACGATATGAAAGGGGAATAAATAGACTTACTTTAGATAGACTGTTTCAATATGCAACATATTTTGAGATTGATATTCAATCCTTTTTTCAGTCTCTTGATATTTAATAAATTAAGTAATAATACATAACACTAGAAAATAAATTACATTAATAATATTTAATTATATTCACATTGCAATATTAAATAAGTTAGAGAGAACATTATGAAACGAAAAATATCTAAATCTGTTGGCTTAAAAATTAGGTCATTAAGAGAAAGTCACGGAATGAGTGGTAAAGAATTAAGCATGTTATTAGGTATTAGCCAACAGCACCAATCACGCTATGAAAATGGTGAGGTCAATATTCATGTCGATACCATTTACCAGTTGGCACAAATATTTAATGTTTCACCAACCTATTTCTTTACTACAGCCGTCATAGAAATTAATAGTACAGAGCTCCCTATTAGCAAAAAGAATTATTTCTCGGCTGAAGCTCTGGTATTTTAACTTCTAAATATGAGCATTATATTATGCTAGTAAATTAAATATCGGTGCTATTTCTATTAATAGTATAGCACCGACTTATTGTTCTTTTTTAGACTCATCCACCAACCAATTATGAAATATCGCCATCGCCGGTGTCATGGCTCTCGATTTTAAACGACTTAACCAATATCCACCTAAAGTCACAGAGATATTAAAAGGTTGAATTAATGTTCCAGCACTTAATTCATGGTTGAACATGCAACTTGGCACCAAGGCTACACCGTCGGTTAATAGCGCGGCTTCAACCATCAAACGCGATGAATCAAATACAGGCCCTTTGACGCGCCATGGTTCCACTTCTGCGGCTAAAAACCATTTCTCCCATTCGTCTTTACGATATGAACGCATTAACTGGTGAGATTTTAAATCTAACGGATGTTTCAGCTGGCTCGCCACTTTCTCTGAACAAAGCACAGTATGCGCCGTTGAAAATAGTGAGGTATTTTCTACTAGTGGCCATAGCCCCTCACCGAAACGAATAGCAAAATCAACGCCTTCAGCAGCTAAATTTACTACATTGTTGTGGGTCATAATGCGTAAATCAATATAAGGATATCGTTCAGAGAATTGCGTTAGTCTTGGTAATAACCAACCCACCGCAAATGTACCGACCACTGAAATACTTAAAGCTTCCCGATAATGGCCATCCTCAAATTGCAGTAATAGTGACTCAATTTGATCGAAAGAGCGGCTCAATACAGGTAGCAACGCGAAGCCTTCTTCGGTTAATGCGAGTCCTCGAGGTAAGCGAATGAACAGTTCTAGCCCCAATTGCTCCTCTAACAGCCTAACTTGTTGACTGACAGCGGCCTGAGTGACATTCAATTCTATTCCGGCTCGTGTAAAGCTTAAATGCCGTGCAGAAGCTTCAAATGCCCTAAGTGCATTAAGGGGTAGCCGATGACGATAATTTTCTGCCATAAGATTTTCTTTTACCTCATCGTACTTTATATCGTTTTAAATAATGCTTGAAAGCATGCATACTATTTTTCAACCACGGATTACCCGCTGAAAATCGTATATTAAAGCACTTTTAATTTACAATGAAGTGCTTTCCAGTTCCTGTTAGCAATAACTTAAACTTGTATTTATTGGAATAACTCTATGAAAAATCTTTTTCGTCAGGGGCGAATTTTTGTCGCACTCAGTTTGGCTTTAACCACCCTATCCGCTAATGCATTCACACAAAAGGACGTGGATAATATTATTAAACCGCTAATGGAAGAGAAGCAGATCCCAGGCATGTCTGTAGCAATCTCAGTTGATGGAAAACACTATATTTATCATTATGGTGTACAATCTAAGCAAGACTCAGTACCTGTCAGTGACGAGACTTTATTTGAGATTGGCTCTTTATCTAAAACGTTTACTGCCACACTCGCAGCCTATGCACAAAACCAAGGAAAACTCGATTTTTCGCAAAAGGTAAGCCACTATCTTCCTGAATTAAAAGGTTCTGCTTTCGACCAAGTGACAATAATGAACCTCGCTACTCATACTTCAGGTTTATCGTTATTTGTACCCGATACCATTACCAATTCAGCAGAATTAACCCGTTATTACCAACAATGGAAACCAGAAAAAGCCATTGGGCAATATCGTTCTTATTCAAATCTCGGCATTGGGTTATTAGGCGTCATTACGGCTAAACAACTCAAAATGCCATTTGAACAAGCAATGGAAAAATTAATGTTGCCCGCTCTTGGGCTAAAACACACCTATATTCATGTGCCTAAAAACCAACAGAAAAATTATGCTCAAGGTTATAATAAGAAAGATCAGCCCGTTCGTGTGACACCGCAAATTTTAGATGCTGAATCTTATGGTTTAAAATCGAATGCTAAGGATTTAATTCGTTTCTTAGATATTAATATGCAAATGACAAAAGTTGCAAAACCGTGGCAAGAAGCAGTAGAAGATACGCACACTGGGTTCTATCTAACTGACTCTTTTGTACAAGATATGATGTGGGAAAGTTATTCATTGCCCGTATCCCTCTCTCATCTACAACAGGGTAACCGAGACGAAATGGCGCTTGAGCCGCAAAAGGTTGACGCTATTCAACCCGTAATGCCACCAGAAAACCGTGCTTTTTATAACAAAACAGGTTCAACCAATGGTTTTGCAACCTATGCGGCGTTTATTCCTGAAGACCGAATCGCGGTGGTGATTTTGTCCAACAAATGGTATCCAATCCCTGACCGCATTACCGCGACTTATCAATTAATTGAAAAAATTAATGAATAGATTTCTGACTAAGATTAGATGTTCTATATAGTTCGTGTTGCCGCTAGGCGTTGAAATGAAGACAGCGCGGGGAGCATACATTAAGTATGTGACCCGTGTGGCGGAATGAAAACAACAACGCGACAGGACGAAATATGACAAAGATTAGATGCTCTAAATAGTTCGTTCTGTCGCTAGGCGTCGAAATGAAGGCAGCGCGGGGAGCATACACTAAGTATGTGACCCCGTGTGGCTGATTGAAGACAACAACGTGGCAGCACGAGATATGACAAAGATTAGATGCTCTAAATAGTTCGTTCTGTCGCTAGGCGTCGAAATGAAGACCGCGCGGGGAGCATACACTAAGTATGTGACCCGTGTGGCTGAATGAAGACAACAACGCGACAGGACGAAATATGAAGAGCATTTAGATGACGCGGGAAAACTGCCGCTGCCTCATCTGACTACGCAAATACACATCAAAACACATACAAATATTACGAATAAGTAAACGTCCTTGTGGTGTCACTTTAATACCTTTGTCTGTTATTTCGACCAGCCCATCTTCTGCCATTGGTTTCAATAGTTCTAAATCTTCTTTAAAATAAAATTTAAAATCAATTGGATAGATTGCTTCAATTTGGGCAAAATCCAATTGGAAGTTACAGATTAAGGTTTTGATGACATCACGGCGTAGACAATCATCATCGGTTAAGGCGAGTCCACGCCACAGCGCATGACCTTGCTCTTCAACTTGCGCATAATAAGTTTTCAAATCTTTCTGATTTTGTGCGTAGTTATCGCCTAACATACTGATCGCAGAAACCCCTAACCCCAGTAAATCACAATCTCCTTGGGTGGTATAACCTTGAAAATTACGGTGCAGAATGCCTTCCCGTTGTGCCACGGCAAGTTCATCCTCAGGGCGAGCAAAGTGGTCCATACCAATAAATTGATAGCCATCTCTGGTGAGAGTCGCAATTGTGTCTTGCAGAATATCGAGTTTTTGCTCCGCACTTGGTAAATCAGCGTCTTTAATTTTACGCTGCGCCGCAAATAAACTAGGTAAGTGTGCATAATTGAACACGCTTAAGCGATCTGGTGATAATTCAGCCACTTTCTTTAGGGTAAATGCAAAACTTTCAGGTGTTTGTTTAGGTAAACCATAAATCAAATCAATACTTGTCGAGGTAAAACCCATCTCTTTGGCGCGTTTAATTAGCGCAAAAATAAAATCTTCGTCCTGTTCTCGGTTAACCAGTTCCTGAACTTCTTTATTAAAATCCTGCACTCCCATGCTTAGGCGATTAAACCCTTCATGGCGCAAATGGTCTATCATATCCAGTTCAATTTCACGCGGGTCGACTTCAATCGACATTTCCACGTCATCTGCAAAATTAAAGTGTTTTTTCAATAAACCAACCAAATGGCTGACTTGAGCTTTATCGAGATAAGTTGGAGTTCCACCGCCCCAATGCATTTGCGTCACGATGCGGTTTTTTAATAACGCTGCGCGCTGAATAATTTCCTTTTCAATTACTTGAAGATATTCATCGGCTTTATGTTTTTGGCGTGTCACTAGTTTATTACAGCCACAGAAATAACAAAGTTTATGGCAAAAAGGAATATGAACATAGAGCGATAAAGGGCGATCAGGATAACGCTGCGTTGCTTGAACAAACGCATTCTCATCATACTCTTGATTAAATTCCAAGGCGGTGGGATACGAAGTATAACGTGGCCCTGAATAATTGTATTTTTGAATGAGAGAAAGATCCCAAACAATATTTTGCTCTGACATAACATTCCTCAATTGACCAAAAGCTCAAACTATAACGATGACTTCACTCTATTTAATTTGTTATTCGATAAGAGTGAAAATTTTATAACCTGCATAAGCATTATAGACTCTAAATATTTCGAGTTGCAGCTAGGCGACAAGTGAATGAGTCGCTAGGAGTATACATAAGTATATGACTAGTGCGAATGAACATAGTCAACAACGCTGCAGCTTTATATATGACGAGTATAAATATGTTAGAGAGAAGAGACTTGATGCAACATCAAAGAAAAGTGAGTTAGCGAAAAAAATAGCCAAACCCCCCGCTAGCGCGAGGGATCTTTTAAACGAAATTATTTACTTTTTAAGATGCGCATAATGTCATCAAGTTTTTCTTCGTCTTCTTCCTCTTCTTCTTCGCTATATTCAATACCGAGAATATTCATCAGCTCATCGATACGATCTAAACAAGTATCAACATATTCTTGTTCTTGCGCCGTGATGGTTTCGCCATCTTCTAGGCGTGCCAAAATGCCATCTAAACGGTCATCGCTTTCCAGCATTTCAAGCTCTTTTTCTGGCGCCAGTTTTTCTTTAACCGCTGGCTGTTTTTTCTCAACCACAGGTTTCGTGACCTGTTTTTCATCCACAACTAAAGGCACTGGCTTTTTGCTGCCTAAACGGGGGTCGGTTGAAGCGTTTTGCCCACCGTTTTGCTTATTAGAAGCCTGTTCTACATAACGGCTGCCAGACTTATGACCGCGATGTTTTTTCTCACGCTTACGCTCACGGCCTTCCGCATTTATCTCTTCTTTTGTTTTACGGTATTTTTTCTTTGGCTTCGCAGCCGTTTTTTTTGGTGCATTCATGGTCTGATACCTTGATAAAGTCAGTTTCTGCTGCGAAATCTAGCAGGATCCCATAAAGGGGGAAAGCACTAGTTTGCAATTTCAGCGGATTTTTTATTCCACCCTGCCTTCGCAACAGTACTTTAATGATTATACCTTAAATAATTTGTGTTGCATGCAAGCAACAAAAAGGAAGAGCCATATGAGGGGGTATTAATCTTCTAAATAGCTTTACCTACAGAAAATGATCACTTAGTTGCCTAAACGTTCTAATGCTCTAAATAGCTGTATCGTCTGAGGACAGAAAATAGAGAGTCATCTTGAGCAATATTCTAAATAATTCAAGTTGTGGCTAGGCGCCAGACGAGGTTATCTCGGGGAGCATACACAAGTATGTGACCCGAGTAACCAAGTGTAGGCAACAACGCCACAGCTTGAAATATGACGAATATTAGGCGTCGACTAGAATCATTTTGAGTAGGAACATCGCCGCGACTAAAATCACACACAGACCCAGATCACGCCAGCGTCCGGTACCAATTTTCATTGCACAGTAAGCAATAAAACCCAACGCAATACCTTCAGTAATCGAGAAACTAAATGGCATCATCACTGCGGTAATAAATGCGGGTACAGACTCAGTTAAGTCATCCCATTTCACGCGCGTTAGGCTTGAAGTCATCAGCACGCCCACGTAAATCAAGGCCCCTGCAGTTGCATAAGCTGGCACCATGCCTGCAAGAGGTGAGATAAACATAGTCAATAGGAATAAAACACCAACGACAATCGCGGTTAAACCTGTACGCCCACCAACAGAAACACCTGAAGAACTTTCAATATATGCAGTAACTGAAGACGTTCCCATCGCTGAACCTGCGACAGAACTCAAGCTGTCTACATATAAAGCTTGTTTCATTCGAGGGAAAGTCCCGCGTTCATTGGTGATACCCGCTTTGTCAGTCACCCCAATCATGGTACCTGATGAGTCAAACAAATTGACTAACATGAAGGCAAAAATCACACCGGACAACGCTAAATCTAAAGAGCCAGAGAAATCAACCTGCCCCACGACACTCGTGATACTTGGCGGCATTGAGAATATCCCAGAATATTTTACATCCCCCAGAGCTAGGCCAATCAAGGTGGTCACCGCAATAGAAACTAATACCGCGGCATGAATATTACGTGCCGCTAAGATTGCAATAATAAAGAATCCGAGAGCTCCCAGCCAAACATTATGGTGAGTCAAGTTACCGATAGAGACTAACGTGTCTGGGTTAGCCACAATAATGCCGGAGTTTTTCAGCCCCATCATCGCAATAAATAGGCCGATACCACTGGTGATCCCGACACGAAGACTCAAAGGAATATTGGCGATAATCCAATAACGTATGCGGAATAGTGTCAGAATAAATAAGCCGACAGCCCCCCAAAATACGGCGCCCATAGCGACTTCCCATGAATACCCCATCGCCCCTACAACAACAAAAGCAAAAAAGGCATTCAAGCCCATCGCAGGTGCAACAGCAATCGGTAAATTTGCCAGTAGCCCCATTAAAATGCTACCAATTGCCGCAATCAAACAGGTGGTAACAAACACGGCTTTGATGTCCATGCCTGCAACTGAGAGTATTTGAGGGTTAACAAAGACGATATATACCATCGTCAGGAAGGTCGTGAAGCCTGCAACAACTTCTGTCCGTGCTGTCGTGCCGTGCTCTTGCAATTTAAAAACACGCTGAAACAAGCCCTGCGGTTGTGCCGAGCTAGAAGATTGATTACTCATTAGATATTGCGCCCAAAAAAAGTTTTTTTCGCCCTATACTACAATTAAAAATCACAAAAGAAAACGATTGCGTAAACTATAAGGGGCAAAAATGTCCTAACTAACTGATACGCCAAGATGAAATAATAATAAAAACCAAAATAGTGGAGTGAAAAAATGGTGGGTATTTCACCACCACTTTTGATTTAGGAAAGTGCTAACAATTTTTGTCGACGCCAAAACAACAAACGATGTTTCGCAGCCAGTTTCTGGGGTTGATGCTGTGCACTGAGCTTTTTCGCCACTCTATTCGCAATAATTTCTACTGCAAAACACATCACAAAATAAATAAATGCAACGAATAAGAAAACTTCGAGAGGATAGACCATTTCACGGTTGTTCACTTGGGTTGCTAAGAAAGAAAGCTCCGCAACACCAACAACATAGGCTAATGAGGTATCTTTAATTAATGCTACCCACTGGTTAATAAATGACGGCACCATCATACGTAAGGCTTGTGGTAACACGATATTCCATAATACCTGCCAGCGGCTAAACCCCAAGGATAAACCTGCCTGCCACTGCCCTGCTCCTATTGCTAAAATGCCCGCTTTCACAGCATGAGCCAAATATGCGGAGGTAATCAATGCCAATGCACATACTACCGTTGCAATACCCGGAATTTCCATACCCAATAAGATTGGCAGCAGGAAATAGGTCCAAAAAATCAACATAATGACAGGAATTGCACGAAAAAAACCTAAAACTGCAGCGAATAGGTTAACCCAGAAGCCTCGCAGCATGGCTAAGGCTATTCCGCCCAATGTCCCTAGTACAATGGAAGCCGCACCGGCAAGTAAGCTAATGACTAGCGTCAGCGCTGCGCCTTCAAGCGGTCCATCAGGGAAAGTACCGAATAATAAATATTGCCAGTTCTGCTCAATAACTGAAAAATCCATCTTATACCCCCTGAGCCAAATTACGCTGCTGGCGCCACTGGCCCCAGCCCTCCATTACCGCAATAATGGCAATATACAATACCGTCGCCACCCCAAAGGCAGTAAAGGTTTGCAGTGTCTGGCTATCAACCTGGCGGGAGACATAAGACAGTTCTGCGACACCGATTGCCATCGTTAACGATGAGTTTTTCACCACATTCATATATTGGCCCAGTAACGGAGGCATGGCGATTTTAACGGCTTGCGGTAATACCACCAATTTCATGGCCTGCCACGACGTTAATCCTAAAGCAAACGCGGCATATTTTTGCCCTTGACGAACACCACGGATCCCAGCGCGAATTTCTTCAGCAATAAAAGGAACGGTATACAGGGTCAAACCAATAAAACCTGCTAAGAATTCAAATGATGGCCAACCCACGGTTATTCCAAGTAAATGGATTTCATGGGGAGTATTTAGCCATTCCATTGCCGCAGAGGGTAAAATCTCACCGGAAGCAAAATACCAAAAGAATAACTGCACCAACAAAGGCGTATTTCTAAAAATAGAGATGTAGATGCCCACGACCCAACGCACAGGAGTAATTTGACTATCCTTTGCTGATGCAACTATAAAACCCAATGCAGTGGCTGCAACAATGGTACAAATCGAGATCCAAACGGTGATCAAAAAACCGTAGCCAAACCATTCTAGATACTCGGGTGCCAATAAATGGGCAGACCAAAAATCACCACTCAAAAATTTTTCAAACATTGTTCACGACCTATTGCCTTCACAGCCTGTGATTAAAAACACATCCCTTATAACCAAGAACCCCGCACAGAGTGCAGGGCTTCATATCACTGAGTATTTACCGCTACCCGTTAAGACTGAGGCTGTTGCTCACTCAGTGGCGCAAATTTAAAGTCCCCACGTGGCTGTGCAGCTTTAGTATCTGGCCCAAACCAACGGTTATAAATTACCTCGGCTTTACCGTCTTTTTCCAGTTTCAACAATGTTTCGTTGACGTTTTCAACTAAACGGGTTTCGCCTTTGCTTGCCGCCAATGCTTGGTACTCTTTGGTTAGGCTAAATGGGGAAATTTCGAAATCAACTTTAACTTTCTCAGGTAAATTTCCTAACAAGCCAACCAGTTTTGCATCATCTTGAGTGATAGCTTGGACGTTGCCATTACGCAGTGCAGCGAATGCTTGCGGGGTATCGTCATAAGAAATCACCTTTGTATCAGGGAAACGTTCACGTAAAGTCACTTCCTGCACAGTGCCTTTATCTGCACCAATACGTAGTGGTTTGATATCGTCAGGCGTTTTTAATACGCCTTTACGGGCAATAAATTTTTGGCCTGTCGCAAAATCAGGGATAGAAAAATCAACTTGTTTTGCGCGTTCATCTGTAATGGTGAAATTAGCGCCAATCAGGTCAACTTTGCCCGAAGTCAGAAGTGGGATACGGTTTGCTGGGTTAGTGGGACGAAGCTCAAGTTTTACCCCTAAGCTATCTGCAATTTCTTGTGCGATATCCACATCATAACCCGCTAATTTTTTAGTTTGTGGGTCAATAAAACCAAATGGTGGATTACTATCAAACACAGAAATACGGATCACACCCGCTTGTTTGATATCATCTAATTTATCTGCGCTAGCGACATTCGCTGTCAGCGCTAAACCTGTAAGTAAAACAGTCGTTAGAATACGAGCTTTCATTGAACACCCCTGACGGTAAATTTTTGTAAATCGACCATCACACGCTATCAACTATTGCTTAGCACTTGAAATAATATTAAATAATATATTTATAACTAAATGGAATATTGATAAAAACAAAAAAGGGCCACCTTAATAACAAAGTGCCCCAAACATGGTTAAACCATCAATAGACTCTTATCGAGCAAGAAGAAAGTCGGTAGAAGAACGTGTTAGTGTATTCATCATAATAAACAGATCATCGAATGAATTAACCTCATACATTAATACTCTAAATAGTTCGTGTTGTGGCTAGGCGGCAAGCAAGGATATCTCGGGGAGCATACATCAGTATGTGACCCGAGTAGCCGAGTTCAAATATCAGAACTACAGCTTGAAGTATGACGAGTATTTAATACATTAACCTCATACATTAATACTCTAAATAGTTCGTGTTGTGGCTAGGCGGCAAGCAAGGATATCTCGGGGAGCATACATCAGTATGTGACCCGAGTAGCCGAGCGAAGCCAACACCGCCACAGCACGAAATATGACGAGTATTCGAGTAATTATTTATTCGTCAACATCTTCTCAAGACTATCTCCCCCCACATGACGGAAATCCTGCCCCTTCACATAGTAGAAAATAAACTCGCAGATATTTTGGCAACGGTCACCAATGCGCTCAATTGAACGAGCACAGAACAGTGCTGTTAATACACTTGGGATCGTCCGCGGGTCTTCCATCATATAAGTCATCAATTGGCGTACGATGCCCTCATACTCTTGGTCAACTTTCTCATCTTCACGGTAGATACGAATCGCTTCTTCAAGATCCATTCGAGCAAACGCATCTAATACATCATGTAGCATTTGTACTGTATGACGGCCTAATGATTCCAAACTCACTAGCAAGGGCTGGTGTTGATGAGAAAATTTTTCCAATGCAGTTTGACAGATTTTGTCCGCAACATCACCGATTCTTTCCAGCTCAGCAATCGTTTTTGAAATCGCCATAATGAGGCGCAAATCACTCGCTGTTGGTTGACGCTTCGCAATGATTTTAACGCATTCTTCATCAATGGCCACTTCCATCATATTGACTTTATGGTCATTTTCGATAACTTCACGTGCTAGGGCTTCATCCTGATTATGCATGGCCGTAATGGCTTTGGTAAGCTGCTCTTCGACCAGTCCTCCCATCGTCATCAATTCAGTATGGATATGTTCCAGTTCAGCATTGAACTGCCCCGATATATGTTTGTTGTGATTCAGCGTATCCATCGTCGGCTCCATATCAACCGTAGCGGCCAGTAATATAATCTTCAGTTTGCTTCATTTCTGGGGTAGTAAACATTTTGTCGGTATGGTTAAACTCGACTAACTCCCCTAAATACATGAAAGCCGTATAGTCAGAACAGCGTGCTGCTTGTTGCATATTGTGGGTAACAATCACCACGGTGTATTCTGATTTTAATTCACTAATCAGTTCTTCAATTCGACCAGTTGAAATAGGGTCTAGAGCGGAACAGGGTTCATCTAGCAATAAAACCTCAGGCCGAATAGCAATACCACGAGCAATACAGAGACGCTGTTGCTGGCCACCCGACAAGCTATAACCACTTTGGTGTAACTTATCTTTGGTTTCATTCCATAATGCCGCCTTTGTTAACGCCCACTGCACGCGCTCATCCATTTCCACACGGGATAACTTCTCAAATAAACGCACACCAAATGCAATGTTGTCATAAATAGACATCGGGAATGGTGTTGGTTTTTGGAAAACCATTCCGACTTTCGCACGCAATAACGCAATATCTTGCTTATCAGTCAGGATGTTTTGGCCATCCAGTAAAATTTCACCTTCTGCGCGCTGCTCGCCATACAATTCATACATTTTATTGAAAGTGCGTAATAACGTCGATTTACCACAGCCTGATGGGCCGATAAATGCAGTCACTTTATTTTTTTCAATGTCTAAAGAGATATTTTTCAGTGCGTGAAACTTGCCATAATAGAAATTGAGGTCACGTACTTTAATTTTACTATTTGCAATATCGTTTGCATTAATCATGGTTTGCTTTTCTCTCTAAATCTTTATTTATCTGGCGCTTAGTGTTTTTTCTGTGCGAACACAACACGTGCAATGATGTTAATCAGCAGGACACATAGGGTAATTAACAGAACCCCAGCCCATGCAAGCTCTTGCCATTCAGAGAATGGGCTCATTGCAAATTTGAAGATTGTCACTGGTAAGTTGGCAATTGGCTCGCTCATATCTGTACTCCAGAACTGATTTGACAGTGAAGTAAACAGAAGTGGTGCGGTTTCCCCTGCAATACGCGCAATTGCAAGCAAGATCCCAGTGATAATCCCTGACACAGACGCTTTTAGCGTAATAGATAAAATCATTTTCCATTTTGGTGTGCCAAGTGCATAAGCGGCCTCACGCAAGCTATCCGGAACTAATTTCAACATATTTTCAGTAGTTCGGATAACAATTGGAATTTGCAGCAATGCAAGTGCTACGACCCCAGCCCAACCCGAGAAGTGCTGCATTTGAGCAACCACAATGGTGTACACAAACAACCCTACAACGATAGACGGAGCTGATAATAAAATGTCATTAATAAAGCGGGTGACTGAAGCTAACCATGACTTACGGCCATATTCTGCTAAATAAATTCCCGCTAAAATCCCTAAAGGCGTACCGATAACTGTCGCCCATAAGATTAATAAACCGCTGCCTACGATGGCATTTGCCAACCCGCCACCTTCCGTATTAGGTGGTGGAGTCATTTCAGTAAACAGATTGAGGGACATGCCATCAATCCCTTTAGTGACTGTAGAAAACAAAATCCACACTAACCAGAACAAACCGAAAGCCATCGTTAACATTGAGATAAATAGAGCCATTCTGTTAACTTGGCGACGCCACGCTTGACGACGAGCTCGCTCTTTTTCATTCACTGCGATAGGTTGAGATATCGACATTTTAACGGCCCTCATTTTTCGCAAGACGCATGACCATTAACTTGGAAATTGCTAACACAATAAAAGTGATAACAAACAGGATTAGTCCAAGTTCCATCAAGGCCGAGGTATGTAAGCCGCTCTCCGCTTCCGCAAATTCATTTGCCAGTGCCGAGGTGATACTGTTTCCAGGCATAAACAGTGATGCGCTATCAAGTTGGTAAGTATTACCAATCACGAAAGTAACCGCCATGGTTTCACCCAATGCACGGCCAAGACCTAACATCACTCCACCGATTACCCCATTGCGGGTATACGGCAGCACGATATTCCAAATCACTTCCCATGTCGTACAGCCAATCCCATAGGCTGACTCTTTCATCATCACAGGAGTTTGTTCAAATACATCGCGCATCACTGATGCAATATAAGGAATAATCATAATCGCGAGGATAATCCCTGCGGCTAAAATACCGATTCCGAATGCGGGCCCTGAAAATAGTTCACCGACAATCGGTACACTCGACATCACATTACCAACTGGTTCTTGGAAATACTCTGCAAACAGAGGTGCAAAGACAAATAACCCCCACATCCCATAAACGATACTTGGGATAGCAGCAAGGAGTTCAATCGCGATACCAAGAGGACGTTTTAGCCAATTGGGAGCCAGCTCGGTTAGGAATAGTGCTATACCAAAACTAACGGGTACTGCGATAATCAGAGCAATTAACGATGTAACGATAGTGCCATAAATAGGCACAAGAGCACCGAATTCTTCCGCCGGAGCATCCCACTCTTTGGTCCACAAAAACGAAAACCCAAACTTCTGCATACTTGGCCAAGATGCAAAAATAAGGGAAATAATAATGCCTCCGAGCATTAACAAAGTGATGAGCGCGGCAATCTTTACCAGTGCACTAAAAATCACATCACCTGATTTGCTGGGAGCTCTAAATGCCGTTGTTTTCTCGGCCATGCGCTTTGTTCTCATTTCATTCCTGCTCTTTTCTACAGGATTGCGTTACAACGATGAGCGGGTAAGCTCTGTTCCTCAGCACTTACCCGCCATTTCCAACCCTAAGTGCACTTAGAAAACCTAAGTTCACCTAGAATAATGCTTTACCTTGGCTATCTTTAACTTCTGTTTTCCATGCCGCACGTACTGCCGTCACTACTTCTTGAGGTAAAATTGCGTAATCTAATGCTTCCGCTTGTTTACCACCTTTATCATAAGCCCAGTTGAAGAAGTCTAGAACCGCTTTGCCTTTTTCCGCATTCGCTTGCTGCTTGTGAACTAAGATGAATGTGGTTGAAGTAATCGGCCATGCATTCGCACCATCACGGTTTGTTAAATCTTGAGCAAAAGATTTAGACCAGTCCACTTTCTTCGCTGCTGCGCTGAAACTTTCACCCGTTGGTGAAACCGCTTCGCCGTCCGCGGAGATTAATTTAGTATACGCAAGGTTGTTCTGTTTTGCGTATGCATATTCAACATAACCGATAGAACCAGGCAAGCGTTGTACGAAAGCGGCTACGCCGTCATTACCTTTACCGCCAACACTGTTACTATCACCTGGCCAGTTAACTGTTGAACCGACCCCAACACCTGATTTCCAGCTTGCGCTCACTTTAGCGAGGTAGCTAGTAAATACGAATGTTGTACCGGAACCGTCAGAACGTCTTACAACTGCGATACCTTGGTCAGGTAAGTTAATGTTAGGGTTTAATTTAGCAATCGCTGGGTCATTCCATTTTTTAATTTTACCTAAGTAGATATCACCTAGTGTGTTACCGTCTAAGGTTAATTGCCCTGATTCGATGCCTTTTATATTCACTGCCAGTACCACACCACCGATAACAGTAGGGAACTGGAACAAGCCATCTTCTTTGAGTTTTTCATCAGTTAATGGGGCGTCAGATGCTCCGAAATCAACTGTTTTTGCATTAATTTGTTTGACACCACCAGAAGAGCCAATCCCCTGATAGTTTACTTTATTACCTGTTTCTTTCTGATAAGAGTCTGCCCACTTCGCATAAACAGGAGCAGGAAAGGTCGCGCCAGCTCCGGTCAGGCTGGTAGCAGCAAAAGAAGACATTGCAGTCAGAGATAAAGTTGCTGCCATTACGCTTGCTAAGGTGGTACGCGTCATTTTCATAATCCCTCCGGGGATGTATAGAAACAATCAAGTATAAAATTGTTGGGTGTATGTCACGGTAGGAAAAATAGGACAATTTAGTTACGACAACATGTCGTTTTTATGACAGTTTTATGACAATTGATTATTTTTTCATTGAGGAGGAAGTAAAAATTAAGAAAAATATAATTTTAAATCTTAAAATTCAAACAATTAAAAATTTATAGTTCCAAAGCTGACGTCAAAAAGAAAAATGACAGACTGTCATAAAAGCGAAAAATATTTTTATCCTGCAACTATAAAGTAATACTCAAAACAATTTGGTTGCAGCCAACAACGCTGCGGCGCAAAGTGTGAAGAGTAAAAGGATAGCTCTAAATAGTTCAAGTTGTAGGTAAGTGCAAAAAAGAGAGCATCTTTTCCTACTTGATATAAATAATACTCAAAACAATTTGTGTTGCAGCTAGGCGGCCAGAGAGGATATATCGGGGAGCATACACAAGTATGTGACCCGAGTAGCCGAGCGCAGCCAACAACGCTGCGGCGCAAAGTGTGAAGAGTATTTAGTCTTCTTTCTCTTTAAGAGGGAGAAGAGCCCTAATCGCAAACCCACCACGCTCACTTTTATGAATCTCAATGCTCCCTTCGTGAGCATCGACAATTCGGCGAATAATCGCTAGACCTAGGCCTGTTCCTGTATTACTACGCGCTTTCTCACCTTGTACAAATGGCTGGAACAAACGGTGAATGTCTTCTTCTTTGATACCTGCGCCATCGTCTTCAACTTGAAACCAAACAAAATCTTCCGTTTTACCACTACTGACCTTAATCCAGCCATTTCCATAGCGGTATGCATTAACTATCATGTTTGTAATAGCGCGTTTGATCGCTAATGGATTACCATTAACAATCATTGAACCGGGCTCGAGTGCAGTTTCAATTTCACCGATGACATTACTTTCTGAGTTCACTGCTTCCATTAAGATAGCGTTAAGGTCACAGAATTCCATATCCATTTCTTGGCCCGTTTTCAGGTAGGACATGAATTGACCGATAATCGCATCACACTCTTCAATATCTTTATTAATAGATTCTGCCAGATAGCTATCTTCTGGGCTCATCATTTCTGTCGCTAAACGAATACGGGTTAAGGGAGTTCTGAGGTCGTGACTTACCCCTGCCATTAAGACAGTTCGATCGTTTTCTAAAGTTTTAATTCCTGCAGCCATGTGATTAAAAGAACGGATGGCGGCTCTAACCTCTGTGGCGCCTTTTTCTTGCATTGGGGGTAAAATTACCCCTTTACCAACTTCACCTGCATGATACTCCAATTCAAGCAACGGCTTGTTTTGGTAGCGTATATACAGCCATACCCCGGCAAAAATGGTGAGAAAAATCGTTAAGGTATAGCGAAAAACCAGGGAGAACTGATTTTGACCAATTTCAGTCAGAGGAACTCGCACCCAGATATCAGGTGCGAGATAAGACGTTAGCCATAGAATGGGATACTCTCGGCCTAGTTCGAGATGAACACTCGCCTTGCCACCAATATATTCGGACATATGTTCGCTTAGAAAATCATACTCTTTTGCCCAGTTCAGCCCTTCTTCCATTGCCGCTGAATGTGCATAAAAGGTAATCCCTAATTCATTGTAGATTTTCTTACGCAACGCGGGAGATACCCGCACTGAGGTTCCATCTTGTAGAACCATTTTCTCTGTCATTAATGTTCTTACTTCGTATGCCAATACCTTATTGAATTGTTGTAAGCTAGGCATCACAACAAAATTCAACACAACCATATAACTGGTTACGAGGCTCGCAAACAGTAAGGCTACAAATAAAAATAACGAGCGAGAAAATGTACTACGCCTTGAGAACCTCAGTCGCTTCATGCTTTACTTCCATCCGGAACAAACACATAGCCCAAGCCCCAAACCGTCTGAATATAACGAGGATGTGCTGGGTCTTCTTCAACCATGCGACGCAAACGTGAGATTTGAACATCAATAGAACGTTCCATCGCACTGTATTCACGGCCTCGCGCTAAGCTCATTAACTTATCACGAGACAACGGTTCCCTTGGATAAGAAACCAACACTTTTAACACCGCGAATTCGCCGCTGGTTAATGGCATATTTTCATCACCTTGGAACATTTCTCGTGTTCCAAGATTTAATTTAAATTTACCGAAAGTAATTATTGCATCATCTTGAGATGGCGCACCCGGTAATTCATTAGCTTGACGACGTAATACCGCACGAATACGAGCTAGCAATTCCCGTGGATTAAAAGGTTTTGGAATATAGTCATCTGCACCGATTTCTAAGCCAACGATACGATCAACTTCTTCACCTTTCGCTGTCACCATAATAATAGGAATTGGGTTATTTTGACTACGTAAGCGACGGCAAATCGATAGACCATCTTCACCCGGTAGCATTAAATCTAAGACGATCAAATGAATAGATTCCCTTGTCAGGATTCTGTCCATCTGTTCAGCATTTGCAGCACTCCTTACCTGAAAACCCTGCTCAGTGAGGTAACGTTCCAGCAGTGCACGTAAACGCATATCATCATCGACGACAAGAACCTTATAACTTTCCTGCATTTTGTAGCCCTCAAGATGTGCATCTTTCAAATTATTTTTTTAATGAATGTAAGTAAAACAATATTAATGCTCACTAATTTACCACTAACATAGAATTTAATGAATCATTTTACACTTCAGGTGGTTAGTGGGTGGTAGCTTATCTCTAACACAAAATAAGTCACCTGCCCTCCTGGCGTATTTACTGTTATTTCATCATCAACCTGTTTGCCTATCAAGGCTCGTGCTACTGGAGAGTCTATTGAAATCCATTGTTTTGTAGGGTTGAATTCATCCGCACCAACGATACGGAATATTCTGATATTTTCATTTTCATCTTCTAGTTTAACCCATGCGCCAAAAAAGACACGGCCTTCTTGGCGAGGATCAGGCTCGATAATCCTTAACTGATCCAATCTTTTGGATAAAAAACGGATGCGCCTATCAATTTCACGCAACCTTTTTTTACCATAAATATATTCTGCATTTTCTGAGCGATCCCCTTGAGCAGCGGCCTCTGAAACAGATTGAGTAACCCGAGGGCGCTCTTCCTTCCACAGGTACTTCAGCTCTTTATCTAATGCATCCCAACCTTCACGTGTAATTAAAAGACTTTTAGTCATAACCTTCAAATATTAGCTAATGGAGCCATAATTATAATATTTTATAGAACATAATCTGAGACTTTCCTACCAATAGGCTCAAATTCAGTCTGGAAATTCTCGTTCTCACCAAGTATAACAGTGCAGTAAATTTTTTAACTGTTCTTTCAGTAGGTATTTAAATTCGACATGAATGAAACTCTAAGCCAAATTATTGCAGCGGAACTGCAAGCCCAGCCGAAACAGGTTTTTTCTGCCATCACATTGTTAGATGAAGGAAATACTGTCCCGTTTATTGCGCGTTACCGTAAAGAGGTTACCGGAGGGTTGGACGATACTCAGCTTCGCCAGCTAGAAAGCCGTTTAGGGTACTTGCGCGAATTAAATGACCGTAAACAAACCATTCTTAAGTCGATAGAAGAGCAAGGTAAATTGACACCAGAGCTTGCCTCCGCTATTGATACTACGCTTAATAAAACCGAGCTTGAAGACCTGTATCTTCCGTATAAACCGAAACGTCGTACCCGTGGGCAAATTGCTATCGAAGCAGGACTTGAGCCTTTAGCCGACACCCTGTGGAACGACCCTAGTCAGTCACCTGATGAACTCGCAAAAACCTATATCGATGCAGACAAAGGTGTTGCTGATGTCAAAGCCGCTTTAGATGGCGCTCGCTATATCCTTATGGAACGCTTCGCCGAAGATGCGGCTCTTTTAGCGAAAGTTCGCGACTATATTTGGAAAAATTCCCACCTTGTTTCTGTTGTTGCAGAAGGTAAGCAAGAAGAAGGGGTGAAATTTAGCGACTACTTTGAACATCACGAACCTGTTGCTCAGGTTCCTTCTCACCGAGCTCTTGCGATGTTCCGTGGCCGTAACGAAGGAATTTTACAGCTTTCATTAAACTGTGATCCTCAGTTTGATGAACCACCCAAAGAAAGTTACTGCGAAGAAATTATTACTCGTCACTTAAATATTCGTTTAAATAATGCTCCGGCTGACCAATGGCGTAAGGCAGTGATCAGTTGGACATGGCGTGTCAAAGTATTACTGCACTTAGAAACAGAAGTGATGAGCTCACTGCGTGAAAAGGCCGAAGAAGAAGCCATTAACGTATTTGCTCGTAACCTCAGTGACTTACTGATGGCGGCACCTGCAGGAATGCGTGCCACCATGGGATTAGACCCAGGTCTACGTACTGGCGTGAAAGTTGCTGTCGTGGATGCGACAGGGAAATTAATTGCGACTGATACAATTTATCCGCATACCGGGCAAGCCGCAAAAGCGGCCACCATCGTTGCGGCGCTTTGCCAAAAACACAATGTCGAGTTAGTGGCGATAGGTAACGGGACTGCTTCTCGCGAAACGGAACGTTTCTTTGCTGAAGTACAAAAACAGTATCCAGAAGTCACGGCACAGAAAGTGATTGTCAGCGAAGCTGGTGCTTCTGTGTATTCCGCCTCTGAACTTGCAGCGCTCGAGTTTCCAAGCTTAGATGTGTCTTTACGTGGTGCCGTATCAATTGCCCGCCGCCTACAAGACCCGCTAGCTGAATTGGTGAAAATTGACCCTAAATCCATAGGGGTTGGCCAATATCAGCATGATGTCAGCCAAACGCAATTAGCACGTAAATTAGATGCCGTAGTCGAAGACTGCGTAAACTCGGTTGGAGTTGACTTGAACACCGCTTCTGTTGCCTTACTGACTCGGGTTGCTGGTTTAAGCAAAATGATTGCGCAAAACGTGGTGGACTGGCGCGACCAAAATGGCCAGTTTAGCGATAGAAAACAGTTACTCAAAGTTGCACGTCTTGGGCCAAAAGCTTTTGAGCAATGTGCTGGCTTCTTACGTATCACCAATGGTGAAAACCCGTTAGATGCTTCTACTGTTCATCCTGAAGCTTATCCAATTGTCGAAAAAATTCTTGAGTCTGTCCGCCAGCCACTCAAAGAAATTATGGGTAATTCACAGGTACTTAATGCTTTGAGTCCACGCGACTTCACCACGGAGCAATTTGGGGTTCCAACCGTCACTGACATCATTAAAGAGCTGGAAAAACCGGGCCGTGACCCACGTCCTGAGTTTAAAACAGCGACCTTCGCGGAAGGCGTAGAAACCATGAAGGACCTGACTCCTGGCATGATTTTAGAAGGTGCGGTTACCAATGTGACCAACTTTGGTGCTTTTGTGGATATTGGTGTTCACCAAGACGGTTTAGTTCACATTTCTTCACTTTCAAATAGTTATGTCGAAGACCCACACAAAGTGGTAAAAGCCGGTGACATTGTAAAAGTCAAAGTGTTAGATGTGGATATTGCGCGCAAACGCATTGCGTTAACGATGCGTTTAGATGAGCAAGCCGGTGATGCTAACAGTGCACCTCGCCGTGCAGCCCCAGAACAGGACAAAAATACACGTAAAGCTCCTCAACCAAGAGGTAATTCACGTCAAAACAACGCATCTTCTGGGAATAGTGCCATGAGTGATGCCCTTGCTGCTGCATTTGGCAAGAAGCGCTAATTTTTTAATAGGATAGGTATCACAATGTACTTATTGTGATACCTATATCCATAATTAATCGCTGTAATTAGTTATCCCAACCAGTATATTGAACATTATTCCACCCTCTCCCCCGTGTTTACTCCGCCATTACTTTTGCTGACGAAACACCGCAAACTCAATGCTTCGTTGATCCATATCAAGTCAAATTGACGAAAAAAGAGGCTAAATATAACAAAAGGTGGATGATTATGATTCTCATTGTTAATTAGATTTATTTTTGTTTGGCGGTCTTATTACCTGAGCAATTATAATCTTTAACATTGTCATCGATATCATTATGAATTAAATGATTAGGAAGACACTATGGCAATACTTCCTCAATGCAGTTACAAAATACTCGGTTTCTCTCCAGAAATCAGTCCTGCATACCGACAAAAACTACTCTCACTCGGTTTACTTCCGGGTTCTGTCTTTAAAGTGGTGCGCTTGGCGCCTTTTGGCGATCCTGTACAAATAGAAACTCACCGCGTCAGCTTAGTGCTGCGTAAAAAGGATCTTGCCCTACTCAATCTAGATGAAACGACCACCGTTTAAGTATTTCTTTTTTATTATTGGCAAACACTATGAAACGATTAACTATCGGCTTAATTGGTAATCCCAATGCAGGCAAAACGACCCTATTTAACCAGCTTACAGGGTCAAGGCAGCGGGTCGGTAACTGGGCTGGGGTCACTGTTGAACGCAAAGTGGGTCGCTTCCATACCGATGACCATAAAATCGAGCTTGTTGACCTACCCGGCACCTACTCTCTGACTACCATTTCTGAACAAACCTCTCTCGACGAACAAATCGCCTGCTACTTTATTTTAAGTGGTGAGGCAGACATGCTCATTAATGTTGTCGATGCGTCTAATTTAGAGCGTAACCTCTATCTGACATTACAATTAGTTGAGTTAGGCGTTCCATGTATTGTCGCCTTGAATATGTTGGATATTGCTCAAAGCCAACATATTGATATTAATATTGCTGAATTAGAAAAACAGCTCGGTTGCCCTGTGATCCCAATGGTTTCAACTCGAGCAACTGGTATCGATAAACTGAAAAAAGCCATTGATACACACCCACAAAATAGCCAACAAGCCCTTGTGGAATATCCATCCGAGTTATTACAAGCAGTGGATTCATTATCTGAGCAAATTTCAGCACAACAATTTAGCCACCAGCAACGCCGCTGGTTAGCATTACAAATTCTCGAAGGGGATATTTATAGCCGCCAACGCGCAGAAATATCTGAAGGGCAATTACTGGCGATACGCCAAACACTGAAAGAAGGCTTAAACGAAGAGCCTGAACTACTCATCGCTGACGCACGTTATCAATCTATTGCCACAATTTGTCATGCCGCGATTAACAATAGCGCCGCTGAACCTAACAGGCTGACCCAATCACTGGATAGATTTATTCTGAGCCGTTGGCTCGGTGTCCCTATTTTCTTATTTGTGATGTACCTGATGTTTGTCTTAGCCATTAACATTGGTGGGGCATTGCAGCCTTTCTTTGAAGGTGCTTCTGAGGCGATATTTATTCATGGTATTCAGTGGGTTGGTGCCTATTTCAGCTTCCCTGATTGGCTCACTATTTTCCTTGCCCAAGGTGTCGGCGGTGGTATTAATACAGTATTACCGTTAGTACCACAAATCGGGATGATGTACCTGTTTCTTTCAATACTGGAAGACTCGGGTTATATGGCACGAGCCGCTTTCGTGATGGACCGCCTCATGCAGGCGCTAGGTTTACCAGGTAAATCCTTCGTACCGTTGATTGTCGGCTTTGGCTGTAACGTACCATCAATTATGGGTGCACGCACGCTAGATGCACCACGTGAAAGGCTCATTACGGTACTAATGGCACCGTTTATGTCTTGTGGTGCAAGGCTGGCCATTTTCGCCGTCTTTGCTGCCGCTTTCTTTGGCAAAAATGGGGCAAGTGTGGTCTTTTCTCTCTATATTTTAGGGATTGTTGTCGCTATTTTGACTGGGTTATTACTAAAACATACCCTTATGCGTGGCGAGGCCTCTCCGTTTATTATGGAGCTTCCGGTTTACCATGTACCACACATCAAAACACTGCTGATTCAAACATGGCAACGCCTAAAAGGCTTCGTAGTACGAGCGGGTAAAGTTATCGTTGTTGCCAGTATCTTTATTGGTGCATTAAATAGTTTCTCTTTCTCTGGTAAGCCTGTTGATAATATTAATGACTCTGCACTCGCTTCTGTCAGTAAAGTTATTACCCCTGCGTTACAGCCGATTGGTGTGCATGCAGATAACTGGCAAGCGACCGTGGGGTTAATTACCGGCGCGATGGCGAAAGAAGTGGTCGTGGGGACGCTGAATACTCTGTATACCGCTGAAGCCATTACTTCTGAGCCGTTCGATGCTGAATCTTTCAACTTATGGGAAGAACTGGAAGATGCGGTTTCTGAAACCTGGGATAGCTTAAAAGAAACCTTTACTTTAAGCGCGTTATCAAACCCTATCGAAGCCAGTAAAGGTGATGGAGAAATGGAGTCCGGTTCAATGGGAACTATGGCAGCGAAATTTGGTTCAGGAATTGCTGCCTATAGCTACCTAATCTTCGTCTTACTGTATGTGCCTTGCGTCTCGGTGATGGGTGCTATCGCACGTGAAACCAATAAAAGTTGGATGAGTTTCTCCATTCTGTGGGGCTTGAATGTGGCTTATAGCCTCGCGGCTCTGTTTTACCAAGTTGCCACATTCAGCGAGCACCCACAAAGCAGTTTAATTACCATTGCCACGGTTGTCCTGTTCAACCTTGCCTTATTCATATTCTTACGCCGCATGCGTAGCCGTGTAACCCTGAACATCAAGAGCAAAACTGCTGAGCAATGTTCTGGCTGTTCAAGTGATGCTTGCCACTAAGGAATAAAACGATGACTAGCTTGCTGCAAATAAGAGATTTAATCGCCTTATATGGGCAAGCTGACATCGCGCTACTCAGTGAGCAACTAAATACACCGGTTCCATTAATTCAAGCGATGGTTGAGAAACTCGTCAGCTTAGAGAAAATTGAACAAGTCGATATCAGTGCTTGTTTAACGGGCAGTAGTTGCAAAGGCTGCCCAGAAAGCACTGATTGCGCTCATTTTGTGTATAAAATCAAATAATAGCGACACCACAAAAAAATCAGCCACAAGTTAGGCTGATTTTTTATTTATTCCTCGATACGACTTTGAAAATCCAACAGGTATTCGCAAAACTCATCAGGATGGGAAATAAAGGGTGCATGGGCGCTATTGCGCATAATAACAGATGGTGAATTAGGGTAAAGCTCATCTAAAATGGGCACTATTTTGCGCGGTACCAAGCCATCGAGATAACCATAAATGCGCAAGAAAGGAATGGGTAACTGTTTTAATTCATCGCGCAAATCTTCGGTACGCAATGATTCAAGCCCGGCATTTAACGTTTCAACCGTTGGAATAGGTTGTTCAAGTACCACGGATTTCAAGGTTCTAGCATCGTTTCTTGCACTTTCTGTCCCTAATGTCTGCAATGCTAAAAAACGCTCAACGGTACGATGAAAATCAGCCGAAAGTTGCTGCTCGAAACCTAATAAAACCTCTGGCCGGATCCCTGCCCAACCGTTTTCTTCTGCTTTAAAGCATGGAGAAGAAGCAACGGTAATTAACCCTTTGACTTCATAAGGGTGGTCAAGCGTAACACGGCTTGCAACTAGCCCGCCAAGTGACCAACCGAGCCAAATCGCGTTTTTAGGTGCTTGTTCCCATAAAATATTCGCCATCGTTTGAATATTCATGGGAGAGAAACCTTGGCTACGTCCATAACCCGGCAAGTCAACTAAATGAACCCGAAAGTGCGAAGCGATTCGCGGAATAATTGTTTGCCAGACTTGTGCGTTCAGTCCCCATCCGTGCAGCAACACAAGATCTTGTTTACCTTCACCAACGGTCTGCCAATATAACTTTGCCATCGTTACACTCTCTTCATTCATTTATTTGTCAATTCGTTTTAACGGGACGCTACTATGCTAACAATGGAGGGGGGCTGCTGGCTATGTCACCAATCACTAAAATTAACTCATCAGGGTGTTTGTCATTTTTGCCTCAAAGGGCTGCCTAAAATGCCAACCTGCTGTTTACGCTGCGCTTTACCCTGTGAGCAGCCTACCATGGAGTGCGGGCGCTGCCTAAAAAACCCTCCCGCATGGCAGAGAATTATCACTGTGACCCCGTACCAAGGCGCTTTACGCTTGTTAATCCATCGTTTTAAATTTCAAAAACAATCTCAACTTGCTTTTACTCTAGCACGAATTTTTGCGTTATTTTGGCTCACGGGTTACCGCCAACAAAAATGGCAAAAACCGGACTTAATCATCACCATTCCACTGCATCGCCGCCGTCTGTGGTGGAGAGGATTTGACCATATGGCATTAATAGGCGAAAATTTATCCAGATGGTTAAATATCCCCTATTCGCAAAATTCATTATCACGTAGTCGTGCTACACTGGCACAGATTACACTAAAACGTGAGTATCGCCGAAATAACCTAAAGGGAGCATTTACCTTAAACAACTCGGTTTCAAACCTACATGTTGCTGTTCTTGATGATGTTATTACAACAGGTTCCACCATGAATACCGCAGCACAATTGTTGATTTGTGCGGGTGTACATACTGTTGATGCATGGTCACTGTGTCGCACCTTGTAGGAAAGGGGTAAATGGGCGTATTATAACCAACTAAAGCAGTCAACTATTATTGAGCAAATGATTATGATTAATATTACTGAAGCAGCACAGGCTCATTTTGCCAAATTGTTGGAAAATCAAGAGCCAGGAACTCAAATCCGTGTTTTTGTTATCAACCCAGGCACACCAACCGCAGAGTGCGGTGTGTCATACTGCCCTCCGGGTGCCGTTGAAGCAACAGATAAAGAACTAAAGTTCGAGAAATTATCTGCTTATGTTGATGAAATTAGCGCACCATTCTTGGATGATGCCGAGATTGACTTCGTTACCGACCAACTGGGCTCACAACTGACATTAAAAGCTCCGAACGCAAAAATGCGTAAAGTCTCTGATGACGCACCATTAATTGAACGTGTTGAGTATGTTTTACAGTCACAAATTAACCCACAACTTGCCAGCCACGGTGGCCGTGTTTCCCTGATGGAAATCACTGATGAAGGCTTTGCAATTCTGCAATTTGGTGGCGGCTGTAACGGTTGTTCAATGGTTGATGTCACCCTTAAAGAAGGTATCGAAAAAGAACTTCTCAAAATGTTTGAAGGTGAGCTAAAAGGCGTTAAAGACCTGACTGAACACCAACGTGGCGAGCACTCTTTCTACTAATCAATACCACGAATATTTGGCACTCGTTTTTTACGGGTGCCTCTCATTTAACCTTTTATCGGTTGTTACCTACTGTATTCGGTATTTTATGGACCATTTTGAAACACTAACACCAGAGCAAGCCTACCAACATTGGGTGGACGGTACTGCCATACTGGTAGATGTACGAGACCCACAAAGTTTCCGCGCAGGCCATGCTAGTGGCGCCTATCACCTCACCAATGAGTCACTGAGCCAATTTCTAGAACAAACAGATTACGAACAACCTGTTATGGTGATGTGTTACCATGGGCACAGTAGCCAAGGTGCAGCACAGTATCTGATCAACATTGGCTTTGAATCTGTATATAGCATCAATGGTGGATTTGAAGCATGGTTAAGGGAATATCCACAAGCCGTTACGGCTCTCTAGATGAGAAAACGCATTCATGATCCACATCACCTCTTTTGCTAATCCTAGAATGGCACAAGCCTTTGTTGACTATATGGCTAGCAAAAATATCCACTTAATAATAAAGCCATCACAGGAACAAGCCGTCTTTGAGCTTTGGCTAGAAGATGAGCAATTTCAATCTCAAACCCAGAAAGAATTAGATATTTTTTTACAAGATCCAAATCACCCCCGCTACCTAGAAGCTAGTTGGCACACGGGAAGCGCAGATACCCAGTTTCAATATCGTAACTACCTGACCTGGGGCTACCTTAAAGAACAATCTGGCCCTTTAACTATCGCTGTTATTTTATTGTCGATTGTTGTATATCTTTGGGTAGAAATGACCGATGCCCGAGAAGTTCTACGCTATTTAGCATGGCCTATTGGCGACCAACAAACGGAACTTTGGCGTTGGTTTAGCCCTGCATTGGTGCACTTTTCGCTATCACATATTGGTTTCAACCTTGCGCTATGGTGGTTTCTGGCTGGGCAAGTTGAGCGAAAGCTCGGAACGGGTAAATTATTCACTATCTTACTAGTCTCTGCACTGTTTAGTAACTGGGGGCAGTCGCTGTTTAGTGAAAACAACTTTGGCGGCTTATCTGGTGTCGTCTATGCCCTTGTCAGCTATGTGTGGTTAACGGGTGAACGTCGGCCTGAAAGTGGCATCAGCGTCCCTCGAGGGTTAATGATATTCTCCATTATCTGGCTTTTTTTCGGTTACTTCGATGTTTTAGGTATGCATATTGCCAATGCCGCACATACTTCAGGGTTAATTATCGGCTTATTGATGGGAGTATGGGATAATAGGCACAGTTTTAAACACCAGAGCTCCAGATAAAACATTTTAATAATTAGAGGCTAACGCTGTGAAACAAACCCAGAGACATGATGCAATAGTTGAGCTTGTGCGTCTTCAGGGATATGTCAGTACTGAAGAACTCGTCGAACACTTTGAGGTAAGCCCTCAAACAATCCGTCGAGACCTCAATGACCTCGCTGAACAAAATAAAATTCAGCGGCACCACGGTGGCGCAGCACTGCCTTCAAGTTCCGTGAATGCAGCTTATAATGACCGTAAAATCATGTGGTCAGATGAAAAAGCGCGTATCGCACAACATGTTGCAAGCCAAATTCCTGACGGTGCAACATTATTTATAGATATTGGTACCACTCCCGAAGCCGTTGCTCATGCATTGGTTAATCACAAAAACCTACGCGTGGTGACCAATAACCTTAATGTCGCCACATTACTGATGCCAAAAGAAGACTTCCGCCTAATTTTAGCGGGGGGTGAAGTTCGCTCAAGAGATGGCGGTATTGTCGGGGAAGCGACCCTCGATTTTATTTCTCAATTTAGGCTAGATTACGGTATTTTGGGTATCAGTGGTATTGATATGGATGGCTCATTACTTGAGTTCGATTACCATGAAGTTCGTACCAAACGCGCGATTATTGAGAACTCACGCTGTGTCATGCTCGTCACCGACCATTCTAAATTTGGTCGTAACGCGATGGTTAATTTGGGCAATATGAACCTGATTGACTACTTATTTACTGATAAACAGCCACCAGACAGCATTTTGAAAGTCATTGAGCAACATAATGTTCAATTAGAGCTTTGTTAATCAAATGATTATCTTAATGATGGTAGCGCCTGCTGCCATCATACTGCTTTGACCCTTCCCTATTTTAGTCTTCCCCGTCTTGCCATTGTTTTTTTCTTTTTCGCGCGAAACTTTCTTTTTTCCATTGTGAATAACAATATTTTATGTGTGGGTATTGAAAAAAAATTGTTACCAATATCACGCAGTTGTTATTTTTTTCATTAATAATAGTTGGCATCACTATCTATTTTGACTACAATCAAATGAGCGAAAACGAACATTATTGAAAGTGTTTCGAACATCTCAGGGGGATGCATGGAAACTAAAGACTTGATTGTCATCGGCGGCGGGATCAACGGCGCTGGTATTGCAGCAGATGCTGCAGGTCGTGGATTATCGGTATTACTGCTCGAAGCTCAAGACTTGGCAAGTGCGACTTCATCTGCGAGTTCTAAACTCATTCACGGTGGCTTACGTTATTTAGAGCATTATGAATTTAGATTAGTGAGCGAAGCATTGGCTGAACGTGAAGTGCTATTACGATTAGCACCACATATCGCCTTCCCAATGCGCTTCCGTTTACCTCATCAACCTCATTTACGTCCAGCTTGGATGATCCGTATTGGCCTATTTTTATATGACCATTTAGGTAAACGTGTCAGCTTACCAAGCAGTAAAAGTCTGAAATTCAACCAAAACTCTGTACTCAAACCTGAATTAACGAAAGGTTTTGAATATTCCGATTGTTGGGTTGATGATGCGCGTTTAGTTGTATTAAACGCTCAAGAAGTGGTACGTAAGAATGGTGAGGTTCGTACTCGCACAAAAGTGACTCGCGCCTACCGTGAAAACGGCTTATGGGTTGTTGAGGCTCAAGACTTACGTACGGGTGAAACGCATACATGGAAAGCGAAAGGGCTAGTTAATGCTACTGGACCTTGGGTAAAAGAGTTCTTTGATGATGGCCTGAAATTAAAATCACCTTATGGTATTCGCCTAATCAAAGGTAGCCACATTGTCGTTCCACGTGCACATGATGAGCCACAAGCGTACATCTTACAAAATGAAGATAACCGTATTGTATTTGTTATTCCGTGGATGGATGAGTTTTCTATCATCGGTACGACTGACGTAGAATATAAAGGCGACCCGAAAGACGTCAAAATTGATGAAAACGAAGTTAACTATTTACTGAAAGTGTATAACGACCACTTCAAAAAACAGTTAACCGTGAGTGATATTGTTTGGGACTATTCAGGTGTTCGCCCACTGTGCGACGATGAGTCAGACTCACCACAAGCCATCACTCGTGATTACACATTGGATATTCACGATGAGCAAGGCCAAGCGCCATTGTTGTCTGTATTTGGTGGTAAATTAACGACTTATCGTAAGTTAGCGGAAGCCGCTGTGAATAAGTTAGCGACTTACTATCCAACTGCTGGCAGCCCATGGACCAAAAATGGCCAATTACCGGGTGGTGATATCGAAGGTTGTGACCGTGATGGTTATGCACGCGTGTTGCGTCAACATTATCAATGGCTTCCTGAAGGCTTAGCGCTACGTTTTGCCAGAACCTACGGTAGCAACAGTAAGTTAATCCTTGAAGGTGCGAATTCACTCAGCGACCTCGGTGAAGCATTCTCTGCGAATGTCTACGAAGCGGAATTACGTTACTTAGTCAAACATGAGTGGGTAACAGAGTTAGATGATGCCATTTGGCGTCGCACTAAATTGGGTATGTGGCTGAATGAAGAAGAAAAGCAGCGCATTGCTCAATGGTTGTCAGAGAATACCTCTGTATAATCGTAAAAATCTCGTTGTTATAAAATCTCGTTGTTAATGGAAAAAGCCAGTCGCTATTATTGACTGGCTTTTTCTATTATTAAATTGTTAGCCCGACTTTCAGAAAAATAATCACGATAAGTTGCACAAATCAATTTGACCTGTTTATAATGTATACGAATTTATCTCTCACCCAACTTCGCAGGTACGCCTCACGATGAACTAAGCACTGCCAGAAAATATTTTCCAATACCCTTTTGGTATTCATTTTTCTGTTCCTGGCAGGCAACCGCTTTCATCGACGCTTCTTGATAAGTCAACGACGTTGTCTGTCCTCATTATTTTGGAGGTGCATATGACGATTGCTTGTCACTTTTCACAGCTCAATATTGAATTTAACCAAACCGCCCTTTTTCCCCCGTTAAGCGGGACGCTGTCATGCCAAAAAAATGCCCTAATTGGCCATAATGGCAAAGGAAAATCCGTCTTGATGCGTATTCTTGCTGACCAATTATCCCCTACGCAAGGGAATGTACATTGGAACCTTCCCTTTATCTATGTCGAGCAATTAACGCGACTAACGGGAGAAACGCTTGTCGATGCTTTAGGTATAACCGAGCTTTATCGCGCATTCTTACGTATTGAGGCGGGAAATGGCTCTTTAGCTGATTTTGAACTCACGGAAGATCAATGGCATTTACCCTCACAATGGCAAAGTCTATTGGACTCAGCAGGGCTCGCTATCTCAATGGAAGCCCCCATTGCCCATTTAAGTGGGGGTGAACGTACTCGCCTAGCCCTTTGTCGTGCATTTCTTCACCAAGACCACTTTTTGCTACTTGATGAACCAGATAACCATTTAGATACACAAAGTCGGCAATGGCTCAGTCAAAAGCTCACTGAACATCGAGCTGGCTGTCTCGTTATTTCTCACAACAGAACCCTATTAGGAGAAATGGATACCATTTTTGAGTTAACGGAAAAAGGCTTACATGAATATGGGGGAAATTATACGTTATATGATACCCAAAAAACCTTGGAAATCGCTGCAATTGACGCACAAGGTGAACGCTTAGAAAAACGTATTCACCAAGAGAAAAAACAACAGCAAGCCACATTACAAAAAGCCGCTCAACGCAAGAAACAGGGTGAAAAAATTCGCTATGGTGGATCGCAATCCTTACTGCTGCTTGATATGCAAAAAAATCGTGCGGAGAAAAAGCAATCAAATGTCGCAGAGCGGCACCAACGAGTGATGGATAATCTACAAAACCAGCAACAGGATAACCAAGAAAAAGCTCGTCATATCAAGCCGCAAAAAATGATGATTAACTATCAAAATGAAGGAAATAAAGTCACAATTTTCGCTTCTGACTTGCGTTTGCCTTACGGTTATTCATCACCACTCTCATTCACTGTATACAGTGGAGAGCACTGGCATATTCAAGGGTATAATGGTTGCGGTAAATCAACGCTACTTAAAGTGCTTGCAGGCCTGTTGCCATCATCTTCAGGAGAGTGCCGCCTAAGCGGTGAATTTTGCTATTTAGATCAACACCTCAATTTACTCGATAAAACATTGCCTGTCGCTGAAGCACTTTATCAATACCAACCTGTATTTACTGTAGAACAGTGGCGCACGCAATTAGGCATGTTACGGATACGAGGAGATAAGTCATTGTTACCACTACAGCAGCTCAGTGGTGGAGAACAGCTAAAAGCGACGCTATTGGCACTCACACATAGCCCGAATCCACCCGCAATTTTATTACTCGACGAGCCCGATAACCATTTAGACTTAGATTCAAAACAACTACTTGAAGCGCTATTGCAAGACTACCAAGGAACACTATTACTGGTTTCTCACGATGACGCCTTTATTGCAAACTGCAATATAACCCACACTCTAAATCTTTCGGATAAATAACCGTATGTTAGGCCACTACCTAATAAGGAGTGGCCAGATACTTTAATGGATAAACGTATTTTTGACGCGATGAGAAACTAAAAAGTAGGGGATCCATAACACACAATAGAAGCTACCATTTATGGCGGCAATGATATTTGAGTGATTAATTTCTAATCCAAATATATATGGGAATATAAAACGAGCAACCAATACCATTAAAGTAAATAACACCATGGTGATGATGAATAGCCACTTCGCTTGTTTTTTCCATTTAACTGCGGCGATAAATGTCCAAAGAAATAGAGCAATCAAAACACCATAACCTAGTTGCAAGAGATAGAAACCTGTCGCAAAACCAGGAATATAAAAATCAGAATCCGCTTGAGTTGCCAATGGCCATGCGATTTGAACTTGTGAAATTTCTTGCAATAACATCATGACTGTTTTGTACAACATATAAAACAGCCCGATAATTGGTAAAATTAACCACCCACTAATCCCCTGTAACGGCTTTTTAACCGCTGGTTGAGCCACCGGTGATATTATTGCTGGCTCTGTTTGCGTGGTTGATTGCTGAATATCCATTCCGATAACCTTTATTTACCTTTTACTTTGCATTTTATCTTCAAGAAATGCTTTGAGTACAATTGCTTGATTATGTTCTGTATTTTTAGCACTGTATAACAGTGTTAAATCACCTTGTTTTGCCTGAGAGACCAACGCCTGCCAAGCCGTTGTGTTATTAAGTTCCTGCTGATATCGTTCGATAAATTGTGCAAACTGATCTGTGTTCTGATGAAACCATTTACGCAGTTCATTAGAAGGTGCAACATCTTTATTCCAAGAGTCGTGTTGTAAATCTGTTTTTTTTATTCCTCTTGGCCACAGTCTATCAATAAGCACACGGTAGCCATCGTTATCGTCAACAGGGTCATAAACTCGTTTGCATTTAATCATCATTTACCTACCCAATAAAAAATCACAAAATTTTATTTGTTAATTTACAAAGGTATTTTTAACTCGCCTTGAAACTAAAAAATACGGTATCCAAATTGCACAAGCAATTAGCGCCCGAAAAATATCTTTGATATCCGAGGCTTCAACTTCTAAATCCAATAAAATACTTGCAAGTATAATATCCGTAACCGTCAAAACTAACGAAAAGATCTGGAAAAAAATATAAATTTTAATTGTGAGTTTTTTCTTTGTAAAAAAGACATAACTTAGAAAAAGCAAGGTCGCGTATAAAATAACGTTACCTAAAACCTCAAAGTAGATGAGCTCTTTAAATAATGGAATAAATGAGCTTGATTGTGGGTCTGTTAATTCAATCCAATATTCAATCACTTGAACATTTTGCTCATAAATAGAAAAAGGCAAAATAATCAAAGACAATACTATCCCTAACATGGGTAAAATAAGCCATCCACCAATGCCCGTTAATTCTTGCCTTGGTTGTGATGATGGTACCGAAGTGCCATGAGATGAACTGTGACTCTCAGTTTTCATTTACACTTCCTTATTAAATGGATAAATAATATCAGTACAAAATAAATAACCCTGTACAAGATAACATATCTGCTCTGTAAAAAATGAGTAACTAAATGCGCTAATTCACAATAATATTGTGAATAAAGAAAAATCTGACAAGGCCATCATTATGCAAATATTTACCGCACAGCTAACTCTCCCTACCAATTACCTTTATGATGATTTTTTTGCCTTTCATCTGAGAGATCAACACAATGTCGCGGAAATCGTGGAAGAAAACACATTACACAAAGGCATAATATGGCAACAACATGCAACAAAAATGACATTGGAGCTTCAAAAACAACACGCAACGATTTCATTAGCAATTGACTCCCCATCTGTCATTATCAATGAACCAGACCTATTAACGCTGGCACAGCATGTACTCGGTTTAAAACAGAATATTGATGAGTTCGAAAAACACTACCTTGAAACTCCAGTACTTGGTCAACTCATTGGAAAACAAAGAGGATTAAGGATTTATCAATCTGCCAGCGCATTTGAAGCGTTAGTTTGGGCTATTATTGGCCAACAAATTAGTGTTCATGCGGCTATCGCCATCCGTCGGCGCTTTATCCAAGCTGTGGGAATTCAGCACATTTCAGGTATTTGGTGTTTCCCCGACACTCCACAAGTCAAGTTAGTTGATGACGAAACACTGCGACAAACGGGCTTTTCAAACGGTAAAATTATCGCCCTCAGAGCCCTTTGTGAAGCCATCGAAAATCAACAAATTGATTTATCACAGCAGGTTACCCACTCCAATGCAAATCAAATAACTGAGCAATTATTACAAATCAAAGGTATTGGCCCTTGGACTGTAAGCTATGCTTTACTACGAGGATTCAATTACTTAGATGGTTCTTTACATGGGGATGTGGCGGTAAGACGTAATCTGCAAACATTGCTCGCGAAATCAGAACAACCCACCGCCAAAGAAACGGAAAAATGGTTGGAGCAATTCTCCCCATGGCGTGCACTGGTTGCCGCCCATTTGTGGCGTAGTCAGTCAGCCGCAGGATATTGATGAATAAAAAAGCCCAATCCGTCTGAATTGGGCTTTCCCGCTATTCACAATAATGACTTAACGTAGCCAGTTCGTTTTCACTAATTGAACGACTTCATCACCGCGACCACTCATAATCGCTTTTAACATATATAGACTAAAGCCTTTTGCTTCTTGCGCTGCAATTTCTGGCGGCATAGACAACTCTTGTTTGGCCGTCAAGACATCAACCACCACTGGCCCATCATGGGCAAAAGCCTCTTTTAATGCGCCATCTAAATCTTCACTTTTTTCAACACGGATGCCTTTGATACCCGCAGCATTCGCAATCGCTGCAAAGTTAGGGTTCTGTAAATCCGTTCCCGCTGTCAAGAAACCTGCCACTTTCATTTCCATGGCCACAAAACCAAGCACGCCATTGTTATGAATGATAATTTTTACTGGCAATTGCATTTGAGAAAGAGAGATAAAATCCCCCATTAGCATACTGAAACCGCCATCTCCACACATTGCAACCACTTGGCGTTTTTTATCAACGGCTTGTGCACCAATAGCTTGTGGCATCGCATTCGCCATTGACCCATGGTTAAAGGAGCCGATTAAACGGCGCTTACCGTTCATTTTCAAGTAACGCGCGGCCCATACTGTCGGGGTTCCTACGTCACAGGTGAAAATCGCGTCATCTGCGGCTAATTCACTAATTTTTGTTGCCAGATACTGTGGATGTATTAATCCCTCATGACCTGGTTTAGCGAGATCATCTAACCCTTTTCTAGCCTCTGCATAATGTTTTAAAGCACCATCAAGGTGTTTTGTATCCTGTTTAGCCTCTAAATGTGGCTGTAATGCGTCCAATGTTGCTTTGATATCACCAATCAGACCCATATCTATATGGCAATGAGAACCCAAACTACCTGCATTAATATCAACCTGAATAATTTTAGCTTCGCTTGGATAGAAAGGACGGTATGGAAATTGTGTTCCTAACAAAACAACTGTATCTGCGTTCATCATCGCGTGGTAACCCGATGAAAAACCTATCAAGCCTGTCATTCCAACACTGTATGGGTTATTCCATTCAATATGTTCTTTACCACGCAACGCGTGTACTACCGGTGCTTTTAGTGTTTCTGCTAGCTTAACCACTTCATCATGTGCGCTTGCGCAGCCATTACCGCAGAATAACGTGATGTTCTTAGATTGATTCAGCAGTTCGGCAAGTTTTTCAATTTCACTCCGCTGAGGCATAATAAGTGGTGCTTGTGGCTGATACCATGTTTCTTTCGCTGACTCTGGCGCATCTTTTAGCGCAATATCCCCCGGTATTACGACCACCGATACCCCTTTATTCAAAATTGCTTTACGCATAGCGATGCCAAGGACTTGTGGAATTTGCTCTGGGTTAGAGACCATCTCACAATAATGGCTGCATTCACGGAATAATTCAGTTGGGTGAGTTTCTTGGAAATAATTACTACCAATTTCACTGGATGGGATATGAGCAGCAATTGCCAGCACGGGTACGCGATTACGGTGACAATCATACAACCCATTAATAAGGTGCATATTTCCTGGCCCACAAGAGCCTGCACATACGGCTAAATTACCGGTTAGCTGAGCTTCTGAACCCGCAGCAAAGGCAGCTACTTCCTCATGACGAGTTCCTAGCCACTCAATAGCACCTTGACGACGCAAGCTGTCGGTTAAGCCATTTAACGAGTCTCCTGTAACGCCCCAAATACGTTTAACACCTGCATTATCAAGTACTTTTGCAATATAGGATGCAACACTCTGTTTTTTCATAATGGCACTCTTTTAAGTCGGATGTGATACCCTTGATATCTTGCAGTGCAAAATATAAAAGGTATTTTTAGATGCATAACAACATTCAAAATAGAACTTTGTCATACTCGCTTATATCAAACCCAATATCGACAATAGATTGATTGTAACTAAGTAAATTCCTCATTCCTACTCATCAAATTAAATATAAAACAGAACAGCATAATCCACCGTTATTATCAAAAGAAGAGGATAGCAACAAGATAAATAAATAGGCGAGTTATTAATGGCTTAAGCAAAACAAGAACATCGTAAAAGGATGGCGTTACCTTCATATATTATTCATCACAACAACACCATTATTTCAGTCATATTAAATCGCTAATCTTATATATTTATGACAGACTAAAATTTACCAAGAAAAATGTATTAAATTGATTTAAAACAATTTATTTTCACTCCCCCCTTTCATGAGTCTCTATTTTTTCAATTATTCAGTTCAATCGTTATATTACTAACACAAAATCCTACCAAGGCATATGTATTAGTATAAAACACCTGTATTTTACATTTGTTCGATATTAATGTAGTATTAGTACTGTATTTTTTAACTCAAGGTGGCTTTTTTGCTGTATTCAAAAGACAAACGCTCTCATTATTCTACCCATTACGCACCTATTTTAGCCTGTTATTTCAGCGCGACATAAAAACACTAAAAACTTATCTATTACGTAAACAGCGTCTATTCTAAATAATAAGGTTTGATGTTTTACCGATGTATGAAAACCCACATCTTAAATGCTGTTGTTTCGGTTATTGAAATTAAAATAAGAGGATGGTTTCATGAGATTCAAGAAGAAAAAAGAAAAACCGTTAAATATTAGTGATATTACTATTATTGATGACGGTAAACTTAAAAAAGCAATTACCGCGGCTTCGCTGGGTAATGCGATGGAATGGTTTGATTTTGGGGTATACGGTTTCTTAGCCTATGTTCTAGGTCAGGTTTTCTTTCCGGACGCATCACCGAGCGTACAGATGATTGCCGCATTAGCCACTTTCTCTGTGCCTTTCTTAGTTAGGCCATTAGGCGGTGTCGTTTTTGGTATCTTAGGCGACAAATACGGCCGTCAAAAAGTCCTTTCGATGACGATTATTATCATGGCAGTCAGTACCTTCTGTATTGGTCTGATTCCATCCTATGAGAGCATCGGTATCTGGGCACCCATTCTGTTATTAATTGCTAAGTTAGCTCAAGGTTTCTCGGTAGGTGGTGAATATTCCGGTGCGGCAATCTTTGTTGCTGAGTACTCACCAGACCGTAAACGTGGCTTTATGGGAAGTTGGTTAGACTTTGGATCTATCGCTGGCTTTGTTTTAGGTGCGGGTGTCGTTGTCCTGATATCAAGCATTGTCGGAGAAGCCAACTTCCACGATTGGGGCTGGAGAATTCCATTCTTCTTAGCATTACCGTTAGGGATCATCGGGTTATATCTACGTCATTCACTGGAAGAAACCCCTGCGTTCCAACAACATGTTGAATCGTTAGAGAAACAAGATAAAGCCAATATTCAAAATCCACCAAAAATCTCAGTGCGTGAAGTAGCGACTAAGTATTGGAAAAGCTTGATGATTTGTGTTGGCTTGGTTATCGCAACCAACGTGACTTACTATATGTTGCTGACCTACATGCCAAGTTACTTATCACACAACCTGAATTACTCTACTGACCATGGTGTGCTAATTATTATTGCAATTATGATTGGTATGTTATTTGTTCAGCCGATTATCGGTTTAACCAGTGATAAAATTGGTCGTCGCCCATTTGTCATTACAGGTAGCGTAGGTTTAATTTTATTGGCATATCCCGCATTTATGTTAATAAACAGTGGCTCTGTAGGCTTAATTTTCCTAGGTTTATTAATTCTAGCCGTATTGCTGAACTGTTTTACTGGGGTTATGGCATCTATTTTACCCGCGATTTTCCCAACTCATATTCGTTACAGTGCGTTAGCTATTGCCTTTAATATTTCAGTGTTAATTGCCGGTGCGACACCGACTGTTGCGGCATGGTTGGTCGAATCAACTACTGACTTATATATGCCAGCGTATTACTTAATCGTGATTGCTTTAATTGGTTTATATACGGGTATCAGAATGCCAGAAACGGCGAATAAACCATTACGTGGGGCAACACCTGCTGCATCAGATAAAGCCGAGGCAAAAGAAATTCTTAGCGAGCACTTTGACAATATTGAGCAGAAAGTTGAAGATATTGACCAACAAATTGCTGAGCTTGAGAAAAAACGCCAATCCTTAATCAATCAGCATCCTAAATTAGATTAAATATGAAAGGGCCGTTTACTGGCCCTTTCAGGTTGTTGACAAAGCGGGATAAAAGCGTGGTTTTTCCCGCTTTGTGTTATCAGCCGAAAATCAATAAATTGATTTTCCTAGTTTATTTTCAAAACCTATTGTTTTGATTCCAACAAAAATATCAACCAAGGAGGGAGGTAATGGCAGCCAAACACGTTTGTCATCTTATCTGGTTTCGTAATGATCTACGGGTCACCGATAACAAAGCGCTTTCCTCCGCCTGTGCAGACCCAGATGCGAAAGTCATTGCGCTTTTTACTGCAACCCCTAAGCAGTGGCAACAACATGATATAGCTGAGCGGCAAATCTCATTCATTCACCAAAACCTTGCTGAGCTACAAAATTCACTCGCTGAGCTTGGTATTCCACTGGTTTGTCAAACTGTGGCTGATTTTGCCGACGCAGCACAATGGGTACTCGATTACGCAAAGGCACAACAGGCTGATGCCTTGTTTTTTAATCGGCAATATGAGTGGAACGAAAAACAACGAGACGAGTGGTTAATCAATCAACCTCATGGGTTGCATATCCATGCTTTCGATGACTATTTATTACTGCCACCGGGCTCTGTGACTACCCAAAAAAGGGAGATGTATCAAGTCTATACTCCCTTTCGCCGAGCCTTCCTCACCCAGCTCACCGTGACAGATTGCCGTTCACTGCGTGCCCCAGAAAAACGAGCGGCCCCTATCAACATTGATAGGGCTTCACCGTTATTTCCGCATCAGCCAATTGAAGACTCCCAGCAATTTCCTGCTGGTGAAAAATCGGCTTTAACGCGACTCAGGCAGTTTTGCTCCCAAAAAGTCATCGATTATCAAAACGATAGAGATATTCCCTCTATTGATGGTACCAGCCAATTATCACCTTACCTCGCGGTGGGGGTGCTATCCCCTCGCCAATGCTTCAACCGATTACAAGCAGAGAATCCCCAAGTGTTAGATTACCCTGATAGTGGGGCGTTCTCTTGGTTAAATGAATTAGTCTGGCGTGAATTTTATTCACATCTTTTAGTCGCATTTCCACGTCTAAGCCGCCACCAACCATTTATTGAATGGACACAACATATTCACTGGAATGATTCTTCGACCGATTTTGCAGCATGGAAAACAGGACAAACGGGTTATCCTATTGTGGATGCGGCTATGCGCCAACTGAATACAACGGGTTGGATGCATAACCGTCTACGAATGATTGTGGCCAGTTTTTTAGTCAAAGACTTACTGATTGATTGGCGCAAAGGTGAAAAATACTTTATGAGCCAACTGCTTGATGGCAGCTTAGCCGCGAACAACGGCGGTTGGCAGTGGTCAGCCTCAACAGGCGTTGATGCCTCCCCTTGGTTTCGTATCTTTAATCCAACCACTCAAGGGAAGAAGTTTGACGCACAAGGGGCTTTTATTCGCCATTGGTTGCCCGAATTGCAGCAAGTGCCCGACAAATATATTCATACGCCACATGAATGGGCTGTAATCAGCAACACAGCGCTTAATTACCCAGAGCCCATTGTTGACCATAAACAAGCTCGGTTAGCGACTCTAGCTGCATTTGAGGCAGGTAAACGTAATAGTTTGAAGCAATAAGTCGTTTGAAATACGATGAATAGCAAAGTTATTATTTGCTTTAAGGGTTACTATAGCGCTTCAATCATAAGGAGCAGATATGAGCGTTATTTTACAAGTTGATTTTCCGTATCAGGGGCCATGGGGCGATGAGATGATATCCGCAATGAATGATTTAGCGGAATCAATTAACCAAGAGCCGGGCTTTATTTGGAAGATTTGGACTGAAAACCCACAAACGCAAATGGCAGGTGGTGTGTATCTGTTTGCTTCAGAAACTGACGCACAAGCTTATCTCACCAAGCACAGCGCACGATTAAAATCCTTTGGTATTCCTGATGTTCGCGGTGCGATTTTTGCAGTAAATAACGCGCTTAGCCAATTGAACCAAGCGCAGTTTTTAGCACAATAATTTTTGTCACAACAATTTTTAGCGCAATAAATAGTTATTGGCACTGAAATTCAAACAACATCACATCTGAGGTAAATGAGCCATCTGCTTGTACTGCAAAGTGGCTTTTTACCTCATCACTTAATGTTCCTTGATAGTGACGGATAGCTTCGACGAATGGCTGTGGTGTCCGCATCCGTTCAACCCAACTGGTAAATTCCAATGCTAAACGGAAACTTTGCACCCGACGAACAAATAGCCCCGCACTATTAAACATGCCAGACCATTCTCCAGCAGAATAATCACGAATATGTGAGGTATCCCGAAGCACTTCGACCGTTTGTAAGTAAATATCCAATAATGGATGTCCCGGTGATACCACATCAATAAAGATGCCTTTTCCACCCGGTTTGAGCACTCGGCGCACCTCACGTAGTGCTTGTTCCACATCGTGCCAATGGTGTGCTGAGTAACGGCTAATCACTCGGTCAAAACAATGATCACCAAACGGTAGAGACTCCGCGGTCCCTTTGCAGGTGGTGATATTATTTAATTCACGTTCTTGTGCATTGTTAGCCACAACGTTGAGCATTGAGTCCGACAAATCATAAGCCGTCACTGACTTCACCAACGGTGCTGCATGAAAGCTGACATGCCCTGCACCACAGCCAAGGTCAAGCACATCTTCATCCTGACAACCTTGTAGCAATTGTTGCAAAACAAGTAGATCTTCACCTTGTGCATGTACTTGGCTGGTTAAATACGAATTGGCTTGCTGGTCAAATTGTTGATAAACCGCTTGGTGGTGCGTTTTCATCTTTGTTTCCCTACATTCTGTTGCTGATCACTCATCACAACAGAAAATGATTGAAAAAGCACCTATTAGCTCAATAATTAATTCACGCTGCATAATGATTAATGAAAATCACCAACACGACGCTCCACTAGTGTTAAAATACTGTACAACGCCACAACGGTGTTGTCCTGATTAAACACTTGCACATCCCATTCAACAACGCCATTCGGCTTATCTTCAGCGAGTTTTTGCGTTTTTTTGATCTTTTTCTTACACGTTAGGCGAACTTGTATGGTGTCACCGATTTTCACGGGTTCAATAAAACGCAAACTTTCCATGCCATAATTGGCGATCACGGGCCCAACCCCTGCATCAACAAATAGCCCTGCTGCGGCTGAAACGACAAAATAGCCGTGCGCAATCCGTTCACCAAATAACGACTGTGCCGCACCAATTTTATCAACGTGAACATAAAAATTATCACCGCTGAGACAAGCAAAATTAGCAATATCTGCTTCTGTAACGGTACGCCTTGCGGTCAGTAACGTGTCGCCAATTGCTAAGTCTTCAAAATGTTTGCGGAAAGGATGAACCACATCAGCGATGGTATCTGCACCGCGGATCCATTGCTTAGTAATTGCCGTTAGCATAGAAGGGCTACCTTGAATAGCCGTACGCTGCATATAGTGTTTCACTGCTCTCAACCCGCCGAGCTCTTCGCCACCACCTGCTCGGCCTGGGCCACCGTGTACCAGTAATGGGAGCGGTGAACCATGTCCTGTGGACTCCGCAGCTGACGCTTCATTTAAAATTAACATTCGCCCATGTGCCCGCGCACTCGCACGAATGACCGCTTGTGCGACTTGTGCGTCAGCAGTGACTAACGTCCCCGCAAGGCTTCCTCCGCCTAAAATGGCTAACTGCACCGCCTGTTCGATATTGTCATAGCTCATTAATGTGGCGACAGGACCAAAAGCTTCAATTTCATGCACCGCTGTAGATATAAAAGGCTCTGCACAATACAACAACGTTGGCGGATAGAACGCCCCGTGCTGGCTATCTCCGCCAATAACATCCAGCTTTTCAAATTGCCCACCACATAGAACATCACAGCCATGATCACGTAAATAATTCACTTTATCTTGTACGTCTTGGCGCTGTTCTAAGTTAATCAATGCCCCCATTCTGACCCCTTCAACCGCAGGGTCACCCACAGTTGTAGCGGATAAGCGTTTCAATAATGCCTGCTTCACGTTTTCGAGCAGGTTTTTCGGCACAATAATACGACGGATCGCGGTACATTTTTGGCCTGCTTTTGCGGTCATTTCTCGAACGACTTCTTTAATAAATAAAGCAAATTCAGGCTGATCTGGCTGGACGTCATCACCTAAAATTGCACAGTTTAATGAGTCCGCTTCCATCGTGAAAGGGACTGATTTAGCCGTGATACGTGGATGCGATTTCAGCTTTTGCCCTGTACTCGCCGACCCCGTGAAAGTCACAACATCTTCAAAATCAAGGTGTTCAAACATATCGCCAACACCGCCGCAAACCAACTGTATAGCGCCATCAGGCACTAAACCGCTATCAACCATTAGCTTCACCATCGCCTGTGTTAACTGTGCTGAGGCGGTTGCGGGTTTGATGATGGCTGGCATGCCAGCAAGCCATGTGGGCGCCAATTTTTCTAACATTCCCCAACAAGGGAAGTTAAATGCATTAATGTGTAGGGCAACGCCACGGCGAGACGTTAAAATATGATGACCAATAAATTGCCCTTGTTTTGATAACGGGATCATTTCATCTTCTGGCCAAATAGTGTCATCTGGCAGCTCACGGTTAGCGAGCCCCGAATAAGAAAATAGTGTGGCAATTCCCCCTTCGATATCCACCCAGCTATCCGCTTTAGTTGCACCCGTTTGTGCCGAAATCGCATATAACTGGGCTTTATGCTCCAGTAGGTATTTTGCGAGTGCTTTGAGCATTTGCCCACGCTGCTGAAATGTCATCGCTGACAATACTTCGCCTCCCACTTGGCGACCATATTGCAAACTTTCAGCTAACGGCAGCCCTTCAGTCGTCACCGTATATAAGGTTTCATTCGTTAGCGCATGGTGAATTTTTCGCCCTTCGCCCTCACCTTGTACCCATTTACCCATAATGTAACTTGTTAAATGCTGCATATTCCTCTCCAGAAATAAAAACACCAATTCAAATTAGATAACAAATATGTATCATAAAAATAAGCATAGAAGCTAATTTAAATTTAACAAATTAAGAACAATTTTATATAAAATGCCAATTCCCATTAAAACCACACAAAAAACATTAATTTTAATTCATTGTTTTAATTGATATTTAATTTATTGATTGTGAAGCCACTCGCAAAACAAGGTTAATGAACATTGATCTTTTTGTTAACAGTTTCTAGCATTGATGTTAAATATATATGATTCATTATTTTCACGCAAACAAACATTAACGAATCACTTAATGGAAAAATCAATGAGCGAGCAAAATCAGGCTAACTTCGAAGCCAAAATCGAAGCCGATATTTCCATCGAGCCCAAGGATTGGATGCCCGATGCGTATCGGCAAAACCTTATCCGCCAAATTGGCCAACATGCCCATTCAGAAGTCGTCGGCATGCTACCAGAAGCGAATTGGCTTACACGAGCACCGACATTGCGTCGTAAAGCAATTTTACTGGCCAAGATTCAAGATGAAGCAGGCCATGGTTTATACCTGTATAGCGCGGCCGAAACTCTCGGTTGCTCTCGTCAAGATATCTACCAAAAGTTACTTGATGAAAAAATGAAATATTCCTCCATTTTTAACTACCCGACATTAAGTTGGGCAGATGTAGGTGTGGTTGGATGGCTTGTCGATGGTGCGGCAATAGTGAACCAAGTAGCACTGTGCCGTGCCTCATATGGTCCCTACGCCAGAGCGATGGTGAAAATCTGTAAAGAAGAAAGTTTTCACCAACGCCAGGGTTATGAAGCGGTGATGGCGCTTGCGCAAGGCACCGATGAGCAAAAAGCCATGCTGCAAGATGCGATAAACCGCTTTTGGTGGCCCGTTCTCACGATGTTCGGTCCAAATGATTCGGACTCCCCACACAGCGCTCAAAGCATGGCTTGGAAAATCAAGCGCTTCAGTAATGATGAGCTGCGGCAAAAATTTGTTGATAACACCGTTCCGCAAGTAGAAGCGTTAGGTATGACGATCCCTGACCCTGATCTAGTTTGGGATGAAGACCTTGGCCATTACCGTTTTGGCGAAATCGACTGGGAAGAGTTTTATCAGGTGATTAAAGGCAATGGCATTTGTAATCACGAACGCCTTAGTGCAAAGCGCAAAGGGTGGGAAGACGGCGCATGGGTACGTGAAGGTGCAATGGCACATAGCCGCAAGCAAAAATCCGTTAAAACAGCGGCTTAATCACTGACCATTTTACAAAAAGGAAAACACCATGAGCAATCAAGATTGGCCTTTATATGAAGTTTTTGTCCGTAGTAAGCAAGGGCTTGCGCATCGCCATGTTGGCAGTTTACATGCGGCTGATGACCAAATGGCGCTGGAAAATGCCCGCGATGCGTACACAAGGCGCAGTGAAGGCTGCTCAATTTGGGTGGTGAAAGCCGCACATTTAATTGCCTCACAGCCTGAAGATAAAAGCACATTTTTCGACCCTGCGGATACCAAGGTCTATCGTCACCCAACCTTCTATACCATTCCTGATGGTATCAAAAACATGTAAGGGGCTTGCCATGAACCAACAAGAACAGCTCCACGATTACACACTACGCCTTGGCGATACCCCCTTAATTTTAGCGCAGCGCCTGTGCGAATGGTGCGGCCATGCTCCTGAACTCGAAATTGACCTTGCGCTATCCAATATCGGCTTAGATTTGCTAGGGCAAGCGCGTAACTTTTTAAACTATGCCGCGCAATTAAAAGGGCCTGAATGCGATGAAGACACCCTTGCCTTTTTGCGCGATGAACGAGAGTTCAGCAATTTATTATTAGTTGAACAACCCAACAATGGCTTTGATGACACTTTAGTACGCCAATTCTTTATGGATGCTTATCATGTTCCATTATATGAAGCGCTAATTCACAGCGGTGATAAACAACTGTCGGCAATCGCTGAGAAATCCCTCAAAGAAGCCGTTTATCACTTACGTTTTAGCCGTGGCTGGATAATCCGTTTAGGGGATGGCAGTGAAGAAAGCCATCAACGAATTCAACATTCAGTCAATGAGTTATGGCGTTTTACTGGTGAACTTTTCCATGCTGATGACGTTGAAATTGCACTTAGTGAATCAGGTATCGCTGTTGACCCACGTTCTTTACAAGCCGCATGGTTAAACACCATTAACGAAACATTCACTGAAGCAACCCTCGCTGTGCCAGAGAAAAAAGCATATCGCTTAGGCGGCAAGCAAGGCAGCCATACCGAGCACTTGGGTTTGTTATTAACACAATTGCAGTTTGTGCAACGTGCTTACCCAAACTGTCAGTGGTGATGTTATGGAACAGAGACTGCAACATCGCGAGCTCCAATCGCCCCAGGTTCACCAGATCTGGCAACAGCTCCACCAAATACCCGATCCTGAACTACCCGCACTCTCTATTACTGATCTTGGCATGATCCGCAATGTGCTACCGGCAGCTCAGGGCTGGAAAGTTATTTTTACACCTACTTATTCAGGTTGCCCAGCAACTGAATTTTTAATCAATGAAATCAAAACTGTTCTCGGTCATGCCGGTTTTCCAAACATCGACATCGAAATTCTGTTAACACCCGCTTGGACAACGGATTGGATGAACCAAGATGCGAAAAGACGCTTGCGTGAATTTGGTATCGCACCACCGCAAGGTACGTCCTGCGAGCACCCAGAACACAAAGGTGCGGTTCGTTGCCCACGTTGTGACAGCGAGCAGACTGAAAAAATTAGTGAATTTGGTTCCACTGCATGTAAGGCATTGTATCGATGCACTGAATGCTTAGAGCCGTTTGATTACTTTAAATGTATTTAGGGGCACCCATATGACTGTATTTCATCGTTTAAGTATTGCTGCCATTGAACGTGACACCCCTGATGCTGTCGCCATTACTTTTAATGTACCCGATGCATTACGAGAGCAATATCATTACCGTCCAGGGCAACACCTGACATTAAAAGCTGCTATCAATGGTGAAAACCTACGCCGCTGTTATTCCATTTGCAGCTCACCGGATGAAAACACGCTAAAAATTGGGGTGAAAGCGATTTACGAAGGGCGTTTCTCTAATTTCGTTAATCAAGAATTACAAGTTGGTGATAGCCTTGATGTGATGGTTCCACAGGGGCAATTTGGTTATCAACCCGCAGCAGATACCCACGCACATTACCTTGCCGTCGCGGCTGGCTCTGGGATCACGCCATTGCTATCTATCATTAAAGCCACATTACAAACTGAGCCAAAAAGCAGTTTTGTGCTGATTTATGGTAATCGAAATAGCCGCTCAGTGATGTTTAAAGAAAGCATCTCAGACCTAAAAAATCGTTTTGCAACGCGTTTCCAAGTTCTCTACCTGTTCAGCCAAGAACAGCAAGATAGCGAACTACTCAGCGGTAGAGTCAGCCAACAACAACTCAGTGCCTTAAATAACACCTTATTGAATTTTAAACAATTTGATCGGGCATTTATTTGTGGGCCCGACAGCATGATGGATGAGGTTCACGACACTTTAGTCGGTTATGGCATGCCTAAAGAATATGTTCACACCGAGCGCTTCAATACTTCAGGCACTAAATTCAAACCTGCAATCGCCATGACTAGCGAAACACGCCAAGTCAGCATTCACCTTGATGGTAGAACCATGGACATCGCCATGGATAGCCAAGACGACAGTATTTTGGATGCCGCACTGCGCCAAGGCGCAGATTTACCCTACGCCTGCAAAGGCGGCGTTTGCGCAACCTGCAAATGTAAATTGCGCTCTGGTGAAGTGGAAATGGGGGTCAATTACAGCCTTGAGCCCGACCAAATCGCTGCAGGGTACATTCTTAGCTGCCAAGCATGGCCAAAAGGCGATGGCGTTGTTTTAGACTTTGACGTGTAGGAACTTTAATGGAAAACCATTGGATTTTATCACAACAACATAACCGGGTTTTGACGCTGACGTTAAACCGCCCAGAAGTGCGTAATGCCCTGAGTACCGCCTGTTTAGAGTTGCTGGTTCAGCACCTCGAGCAAGCACAAATCAATGATGAAATTGGTGCGATTGTGGTCACCGGAAATCCGCGTTTTTTCGCCGCAGGCGCTGATCTTAAAGAACTACAGCAACAAACCGTTGCTAATGCGATCACCGATAAACGCCCCCAAGTTTGGCGCAGGTTATCCATGATATCAAAACCCATCATTAGTGCTGCAAATGGTTATGCACTGGGTGCAGGTTTTGAATTATTACTCGCCAGCGACATCATTATTGCCGGTGAATCAGCTCGTTTCGGTTTACCCGAAATTACTCTGGGTTTAATGCCCGGAGCGGGGGGGACACAACGTTTAATTCGTGCCGTGGGCAAATCCCTCGCTATGCAAATGGTACTAACGGGTGAACCAATCAGTGCTAAACATGCGTTGCAAGCAGGGTTAATCAGTGAAATTTGTGTGGATGAATTGGTGCTAGAACGCGCCCAAAAACTGGCAGAGCACATCGCAATGCATGCGCCTTTAGCCGTACAAGCCGCAAAAGCATCACTGGTGCATTCTCAAGAAAACCATCTTACCGAGGGGTTACAACTTGAGCGCCAATATTTTGTGACTTTAGCGGGTACCAACGATCGACGTGAAGGGATCGAGGCATTCTTCGAAAAACGAAAACCTCAATTTACAGGACAATAATCATGAATAATGAAGCAATGATCCTCACTACGTTAGAAAATGGGGTTCTCACCGTCACTCTCAACCGCCCTGATAGGCTGAATAGCTTTAATGATGAAATGCATTGCCAGCTCAGTGAAGCTATCAAAATAGCGGAACGCGATGAAACCGTACGCTGTTTAGTGATCACCGGTGCAGGCCGTGGATTTTGTGCCGGACAAGATCTGAATGATCGCAATGTGAGCGTGGGCAGTGACGCTCCTGATCTCGGATTCTCCGTTGAAACTTACTATAACCCCTTGATCCGCCGCCTAACCGCATTACCGAAACCGATTATTTGCGCGGTCAATGGTGTGGCCGCAGGTGCAGGCGCCGCCATTGCACTCGCAGGCGATATTGTCATTGCCGCAAAAAATGCCAGTTTTATTCAATCTTTTTGCCGCCTTGGCTTGGTTCCTGACTCAGGAGGAAGCTGGTTTTTACCTCAATTAGCAGGCCATGCACGGGCAATGGGGATGGCATTATTAGGCGATAAAATAAGTGCGGAGCAAGCATTACAGTGGGGAATGATTTGGCAGGTCACTGAAAATGATGAACTCATTAATACCACTCAACAGCTCGCACAACACCTTGCAACCCAACCGACTTATGGCTTAGGGCTTATCAAAAAAGCCATTTATGCCGCGGCAACCAATACTCTCGATGAGCAACTCAACCTTGAGCGTGACTTACAGCGCCTTGGAGGTCGAAGTGAAGATTATCGCGAAGGGGTCAATGCTTTTTTAAATAAACGTGAACCCCAGTTCAAAGGATGCTAACCATGACATTACCTTTGAATCAGACTATCAACACCATCGCGGTGATTGGCGCTGGAACCATGGGAATTGGCATTGCGCAAGTGGCAGCAACAGCGGGGCTATCTGTCTTACTATTTGATGTGAACCAAGACGTATTAAGCCGTAGTTTATCAACAATGACCCAACGTTTACGCAAACGTGTTGAGCAAGGGAAAGCAAAACCAGAGGCCACTGAGGCAATTATCGCCAAAATCGCAGTGGTAAAAAGCCTCTCGGCACTGTCCGATGCGCAATTAATCATTGAGGCCGTTGCTGAAAAGCTGGAAATAAAACAGGCAATTTTTAGTGAATTAGAAGCGATTTGCAGCAAAAATACGCTATTTGCCAGTAATACATCTTCATTATCAATTACCGCTATTGGGCGGCAATTAACACACCCCGAGCGCCTTGCGGGTCTGCACTTCTTTAACCCTGCCCCCGTGATGAAATTAGTTGAAATCGTTCGAGGGTTAGAAACATCTAACACCGTCATTGAACAGTTAAAAGCCCTGACTTTATCATGTGGAAAAGTCCCCGTGATTTGCCGTTCCACCCCCGGTTTTATTGTCAACCGAGTGGCTCGGCCTTTCTACGCCGAAGCAATGCGCGCCCTTGAAGAACAGATTGCGTCTCCTGCCACATTAGACAGCGCAATACGTGACGCTGGTGGTTTTGCCATGGGACCATTACAACTAACTGATTTAATTGGCCATGATGTAAACTATGCGGTGACTGAATCAGTATTTCAGGCCTTCGGTTATGACCCGCGCTTTCAAACCTCATTAATGCAATTGGAACTAGTCCAAGCAGGCCATTTAGGCCGTAAATCGAAGCAAGGGTTTTATCATTATGATGATAATAAATCTCAGCCTTTACCTTCTGTTGCAGAAAAAATTCATCTTGACCAGCCCCAAAATATAAAAGCGTATGGCGATTGGCAGATATTTCCTGAGTTCGCGCAGCTTTTAACTGAAAATGGGATCTCTCTCGAAGGATTAACACAACATTCTGATCAATCCCCGACACTTATTGTTAATGACGTTATTATTATGTTAACGAATGGTGAATTGGTATCGTTACATGCGCAAACACAAAAACAAGCCGTCGTGCATTTTGACTTATCGGTAAATTACCTTGCCGCAACAACCATCACGTTAAGCTGTGCATCGCAAAATAATGCGCAACAAAACCAACAAGCTATCGCGTTTTTTCAATCATTAGGTAAACACGTAATTGTATTACCAGACTACCCAGCGCTGTTAACCATGAGGACAGTCGCGATGTTATGCAATGAAGCGTTAGATATCGTCAATAAGGGAATCGCAACGGCGTTAGATACCGATAATGCCATGTGTTTTGGCGTGAATTACCCTAAAGGTCCACTCGCTTGGGGCATGCAGCTAGGCTGGCAACGTGTGCTATCAGTACTTGAAAATTTGGCTCAGTTTTATGGCGACAGCCGTTATCGGCCAAACCCACTTTTAAGGCAATTAGCCGCAGGTTATCAATCTTTAACTTTCAAGGAGCTACCATGATTTCATTGCCAAACATTACGCTGGCTCAGCAATCAGCTCACATTATGTACCGTGATGATGCATGCGCAAAAGCGATGGGGATGTCCATTGAAAAAGTCGAGGAGGGCTTTGCGCAATTGAAAATGCCAATCACAGCACAGATGCTTAATGGCCATAAAACCTGCCACGGAGGGCAATTATTTAGCCTTGCCGACACCGCGTTTGCCTACGCCTGTAATAGCCAAGGGCATGCTGCCGTTGCTTCCATGTGCTCCATTGATTTTATTCGTCCCGGTTTTGAGGGTGACCTGCTTACCGCGACTGCCACGATGAAGCACCAAGGTAAACGTAACGGTTTATATGAAGTCGAGATAACTAACCAAGATGGCAAAACGCTTGCGCTGTTCCACGGTCGTTCTCATCGGTTAGGCCATCGTTTAACAGGGGAACAATCATGATAGATGCGTTTATTTGTGATGGTGTCCGTACTCCAATTGGCCGCTACGGTGGCGCTTTATCATCATTGCGTCCTGATGACCTTGCCACTGTTCCATTAAAAGCCTTAATGGAAAGGCATCCGCAACTCGATTGGTCATTAACTGACGACATCATTTTAGGTTGCGCAAATCAAGCAGGAGAAGACAACCGTAATGTTGCACGTATGGCGGGGCTGTTATCTGGGCTCCCTGTTTCCGTTTCTGGTACCACCATCAACCGCTTATGTGGTTCTGGGCTTGATGCCATTGCATTAGCGGCGAGAAGTATTAAAGCTGGGGAGTCTGGACTTATGATTGCCGGAGGCGTCGAGTCCATGAGCCGAGCGCCATTTGTGATGGGCAAACAAGAATCTGCATTCTCACGTCAAGCGCAAGTATTTGATACCACTATTGGCTGGCGGTTTATCAACCCACTGATGGAACAACAATTTTCCACAGATTCGATGCCAGAAACTGCAGAAAATGTGGCAGAAACTTACCAAATTAGCCGTGAAGACCAAGATGCTTTTGCATTACGTAGCCAACAACGCACTGAAACTGCCAAAGTTAACGGTATTTTTGCGCAAGAAATCATCCCTGTAACGGTTAAACAACGTAAAAAAGAATACATCGTCAGCGAAGATGAGCATCCAAGAGCAGAAACGACATTTGAACAACTACAAAAGCTAAAAACACCATTTCGCGATAACGGGACTGTTACAGCAGGTAATGCTTCCGGCGTTAATGACGGAGCTGCCGCACTGATTATCGCATCTGACACCATCGCCAAACAACAAGGGTTAACACCACGGGCTCGTATCATCGCTACAGCCACTTGTGGCGTTGAGCCAAGGTTGATGGGGATCGGTCCACTTCCTGCCTCGCAAAAAGTATTAAAAATGGCAGGGCTCACCATCGAACAAATGGATGTTATTGAACTAAACGAAGCCTTTGCCGCACAAGCACTTGCCGTTTTAAGGGGACTTGGTTTATCTGATGATGCCTCACACGTCAACCCTAACGGTGGGGCAATTTCGCTAGGCCATCCACTTGGAATGAGTGGAGCAAGGCTTGTTATTGCCGCTATCAATGAGCTACACCGCAGACAAGGTCGTTATGCATTATGCACCATGTGTATCGGGGTTGGCCAAGGGATAGCAATGATTATTGAACGAGTATGAACAACGTCTTAATACAAATAAAAACAGCCTGAAAACCCAACACCTGCTCAGGCAAATACCAGGAACGTCATACATTAGCGTGAACTGGTAACCATAATAATTATGAGGACAGGCAATTATGAGCAATATACAAGATAGCGTCGACCCAATTGAATTTGCATCGCGGGATGAAATCGAGTCTTTACAGTACTCTCGAATGAAGTGGACACTCACTCACGCCTATGAAAATGTCCCCATGTATCGCAAAAAATTCGATGATGCAGGGGTCCACCCTGACGATTTCAAACAACTGAGTGATATCGAAAAATTCCCTTACACGACCAAACAGGATTTACGTGAAAACTACCCATTTAGCACCTTTGCCGTGCCAATGGACCAAATCATCCGTATTCATGCCTCTTCAGGAACAACTGGGCGCCCAACTGTGGTCGGTTACACCCAACGAGACATCGATAACTGGGCTGACCTGATTGCGCGTAGTTTACGTTCTGCAGGCACTGTCCGAGGCGATAAAGTCCACGTTGCTTACGGCTATGGTTTATTCACCGGAGGGCTAGGCGCCCACTATGGTGCAGAACGCCTAGGAGCCGCAGTCATTCCTATGTCAGGCGGGCAAACTGAAAAACAAGCACAACTGATCGCTGATTTCAAACCCGATGTGATCATGGTAACACCCTCTTACTGCTTGAGTATTATTGATGAGCTAGAAAAAATCATGGGTGGAGACGCTAGTAAGTGCTCACTTAGATTGGGTGTCTTTGGTGCTGAACCTTGGACTGAATCCCTCAGAACAGAAATTGAAACCCGCCTTGGTATCAAAGCATTAGATATTTACGGCTTATCTGAAGTGATGGGGCCCGGTGTCGCTATGGAGTGCGCGGACTCAGGAGAGAGTGGCCCAACTATCTGGGAAGACCATTTTTATCCAGAAATTATTTCCCCCAATACCTTAAAAACATTAGGAGCGGGTGAGCATGGTGAGTTAGTGTTTACTACCCTGACAAAAGAAGCCATGCCTGTGATTCGTTACCGAACTCGCGACCTTACCCACCTGATGCAGGGGGTCAATCGTAACATGCGTCGAATTGGTAAAATCACCGGACGTTCCGATGACATGATGATTATTCGTGGCGTGAATGTGTTTCCTTCTCAAATTGAAGAACAAATCATGCAATTTAAGGAGCTTTCCCCTCATTACCAATTAGAAATTGGTCGCCAAGGCAATATGGACAACTTATCTGTTCGTGTTGAGCTCAAACACCCTGAACAGCTCACTTATGATGAACGCTGTAATATCTGCCACCATTTAAAGCATCGAATCAAATCGATGGTGGGTATTAGCACCCGTATTAGTATTGTAAATTGTGGTGATATCCCACGTTCTCAAGGTAAAGCCGAACGGGTAATTGATACTAGAATAGCGATTTAATTCAATTTATTAAGGCATATTGGAATGAACGACTCTGATATGCCTTAATCTCTGAAATCGTGCGAAAACAGGTAATGGAAGACAACCTTTAAATTTATGTCTACTATTCAGTAAGCCTTCTGATACATAAATTTTATAGATGAAATATAAATGGAAAATAAACTTAACCAGTTCATACAACATGCAATAGCAAGCCAACCCATTAGTGGTACGTCTCTAATTAGCTCACTCTATGGTGATGCTTTGCATCATCGTGGTGGTGAAGTGTGGCTAGGAAGCTTAACTAAACTGTTAGAACCGATGGGTTTTACTGACCGCTTTGTCCGAACTTCCGTTTTCCGCTTACAGAAAGAAGGTTGGCTTGATGTCGAAAAAATTGGCCGTCGCAGCTATTACCGTATTTCTGAGCGCGGGCAAAGTCGCTTTCGCCGTGCAGAAAATAAAATTTACCTCGCAGGGCAGCCTGATTGGGATGGTAAATGGGATTTACTACTCCTTGAAACAGCGGATAAAGACGAAAAGATCAGGTTAAAAAAGGAACTGAGCTGGCTCGGTTTCGGGCAATTTAATACGTCACTCATGGCAGCACCCAGTTGCGCACAAAGTGATGTACCGACACTACTCAATGAACTTAATGCCACTGAAAATGCCATCTATTTTCACGCAGATTACCCCTATAGCCGATCAGAAAAAAACCTCAAAGAACTGGTTTCTCATGCTTGGTCTTTGCAAGATATTTCAGAACATTATCATCAGTTTATATCATTATTTAGGCCTCTCGCGTTACTTCTTAAAGAAAGCACAGCAGCACAAATTTCCCCTGAACACTGTTTTCAGCTACGTTTACTACTGATTCACTTTTACCGCCGTGTCACGCTTAAAGACCCGTTATTACCTGATGAACTCCTTCCTACACAATGGGAAGGTCATATTGCACGCCATCTTTGTACCAACATTTATCAACGTATCGACCAAGCCGCAACTCAGTATGTTTCTGAACAATGCGAAACCACTGTCGGGGAGCTTCCTCAACCATCAAGCGCTTATTATCGCCGCTTTGGTGGAGTGCTCAGAGATATAGCCGCCTAAACACACATTACAGGAGCCGGTATGCCTTTTTATCAAATCGATGGTATTACGCCCGTCGTCAGCCCTGAAAGTTTTGTCCACCCTACTGCGGTGGTGATTGGTGATGTCATTATTGGCAAAAATGTTTATATTGGCCCAAACGCCAGCTTACGTGGGGACTTTGGTCGCTTAATCATTAAAGATGGCGCCAATGTGCAGGATAACTGTGTCATGCATGGCTTCCCGCAATTTGACACCATTATTGAAGAAAATGGTCATATCGGCCATGGTGCTATCTTACATGGCTGCCACATTAAGCGTAATGCCTTAGTCGGGATGAACAGTGTGATTATGGATGGCGCTATTATTGGCGAAAACTCTATCGTCGGTGCTTGTGCCTTCATCAAAGCCGAAGCGATATTCTCCGATAATAGCCTTATCGTGGGTACGCCTGCAAAAGTACTTCGCACCTTATCAGAAAAAGAAATTGCCTGGAAAACCAGCGGAACCAAAGATTATCAAAACTTAGTCACGCGCTGTTTAAACACCTTTAAAGAAGTCGAGCCACTCAAAGAAATCGAAACTAACCGACCAGTCTTGAGTTTTGAGAATGTAATTCCTAAATCCCAGCTATAAGCTTGGTGGGGCTAAAATACTTAGCCCCAGCCACCAATTATTTCGCTTTGCTGCCAAATGGCGGCTTAGCAAACCAAACAGTAATAATTAGCGCAATAAACACCCAACCACACAACCAGAAAATCTCATTTGCAGCAATAATTAACCCTTGGCTCGTAATTTGCTGAGCAATAAACCCGGAAGTCTGTTCGGTACTCAATCCATGAGTCGCCATTTCTTGATACATCCCTAGGGATTCAGGATTATAATCGGTAATAAATTCCGTTAACTGGCTATGGTGCACGGCTTCTCTATCGCTCCACAGCGTTGTGGTAATTGAGGTACCGATTGACCCCGCTAACGTACGGAAAAAGTTAGCTAAACTCGATGCCGAAGCCAATTTTTCTGGCGGTAAACCTGAAAGGGTTAATGTGGTCAGTGGCATAAAGAAGCAAGCTACTGCCATTCCTTGTACCAATTGTGGCCAAACTACAGCAGAAAAGCCCATGCTCGGTTCAAAAGTATATGCACGCCAGAAGAAACAAATCGCATAAAATACAAAGCTAAAGGTCACTATCCAGCGGATATCGAGAAAATCGGATAATTTTGCCACTGGAGCCGAAAACAACACTGGCAATAAGCCTATGGGCGCCAATGCGAGCCCAGCCCATGTTGCTGTATAGCCATAAACTTCCTGCAAAAGTTGCGGCAACAAGACAATAGCGCCGAAATAGGCCATATACGCTAAACTGACAGAAATCGTTCCAATGGTAAAATTGCGCGATTTAAATAACGATAATTCGACAATTGGGTTTTTATCTGTGAGTTCCCAAATAACGAGGAATACCAACGCAATAGCTGAAACAACGGCTAAGATGACAATTTCATTAGATGCCAACCATCCCAGCTCCTTACCTTTGTCGAGCAAAACTTGTAAGCAACCCACTCCCACTGAAAGCAGCGCCAAGCCAATCACATTGAATGGCACTTTCACAACCTTGGACTCCATCCCTTTGAAGATAATAGAGCCGACGATAATGACAAAAATTCCCAAAGGCACATTCATAAAGAATATCCAGCCCCAATGGAAATTATCACTAATATAGCCACCAAAAATAGGACCGAATACTGGGGCTAAAATAATGGTCATCGACCAAAACGCTAACGCCATGTTTTGCATTTTTGGTGGATAGCAACGCATGATAAGGCTTTGCGAAAGAGGGATCACCGGCCCTGCGACGGCACCTTGCAATACGCGGTATAAAATTAGCATACCCAGGCTATCTGAAAAGCCACAAAGTAATGAAAATAAGGTGAAAAGCGCCGTTGCCCATAAGAAAACACGGATTTCACCAAAGCGCTTCGCTAAGTAACCTGAAATCGCAATAGAAATCGCATTCGATACGCCAAACGAGGTAATTACCCATGTTCCTTGTGACATGGAAACCCCGAGATTTCCCGCAATAGTCGGGATAGCCACGTTAGCAATCGTGGAATCAAGCACCTGCATGAAGGTCGCAAGGGACAACGCAATGGTTGCCCATACCAGTTTTGCACCCTTAAGTGGTTGAATATCTGCCACAACGGCTCCTTTCAAGCTAGTCTGCGTTATCGCTGATAATGGTGTCGATGATGTGGTCGACATCACTTAATTTTAAAACCAACACATCACTTTCAAATGCAGGTGCTGTACGCTGAACTTCCGCTAAAACAGGGCCGTTTTGATCTTTAATGTCTATCGTGACATTCATGGATAACCCAATGCGTAATGGGTGTTTTGCCACTTGTTCAGGGTCTAATTCAACACGTACAGGCAAACGCTGTACGACTTTAATCCAGTTCCCTGTCGCATTTTGGGCAGGCAATAATGAGAAAGCACTACCGGTTCCCATATCGAGCCCAACTACGGTACCGTTATAAACAATATCTGCCCCGTAAAAATCACTGTTGATGGTCACAGGTTGTCCAATACGGACTTTTTCTAGTTGGGTTTCTTTGAAGTTCGCATCAACCCAAACAGGCTGAACAGGCACGATCGCCATTAAAGAACTTTGCGGACTGACTTGAGAGCCGACTTGCACATTACGCCGTGAAACATATCCCGTCATTGGGCTTTTAATTTCAGTACGTTGTAAGTTTATCCATGCACTGCGTACGCTATCAGCGGCTTGCTGAATTGCAGGTTGTTTTTTGAGCTCTGTATTACGCAACAATGCACGGTTGGCATTATATTGTTGAATAGAAATATCCAGAGCCGCTTGCGCAAGTTGCACGGCTTCTTGGGCGTGCTGCAGGTCTTCCTTCGAAATGGTACCACTGCGGCCTAAAGCCACACGACGTTGATAATCTTTTTGCGCTTGCGCAAGTGTCACCCGGTTTTTTTGAATTTGCGCTTGATACTCATCACCATTGATATACAGTTCTTTGGTTTTGCGTACGGTGGTCGCTAAATCATGTTTGGCTTGTTCAAATGCCAACCGCGCATTCGTGTTATCCAATACAACCAATACATCCCCCGCCTTTACCAAGTCAGTATTTTCAAAATTAACTTGAGTGACATTACCTGTTGTTTGCGCAATTATCGGGATCTGTAAGCCAGATACATAAGCATCATCGGTATATTCTTGAAAGCGTAAAACTAAAAACCAATAAACACCGTAGGCGACAAATAATAGAATAATAATTATTGTGGCTATCACTATCCATATTGTTCTACGTTTTTCATTAGTCGTTTTTTGATTATGTGTTTCTGAATGGGTTTCTTGACTCATAATAACTCTCAAGGTCTGAAATCAATATTAATTCTCCCTCTATATTTACGAAGTATATGTAATAAAGCAATAGTTAATAATTTACAATTAAATTAATTCCAACAAAAAAATTAATTCATTGATATAAAACAAGTCATTAAAGGAAATTAGAGTTCAGCATTAGATTAATTTTTATTATCAAAACAATGAAATTCATTCTTAATTAGATTAACGATAAAAATTAATGAAATAGTTAAAATGATATTTATTATGATAAAAATTCCGTAACTCAATTATTGATATTCTTTTTTTGATTAAATATTTCTATTTATTAGACCATATTTATGATTTATTAATTTGTAATTCTTAATTTTAATTTGAAGCCATGCGAGTAAAGTTAGCTCTCGATTAATCAATTAAATATGGGCTTAACACAAAGTGGCAAAATTACGCTTTTATCCCGCTTTATCAACAATCTCTGCTGGCCTTTCGGCCAGCTTTTATCTCTTTACCAATGCTTAGTATTGCGGTCTTCTTGTGTCACTGAAGTTAATTTGGCAAGCTGAGGTAATAATTTATGTTTTAAATCATCCATCAAGCTATAAATCACAGGGACAAATAACAAGCTAAGGATAGTGGAACTTAGTAAGCCGCCAATCACAGCAATAGCCATAGGGGCTCGAAACCCGGCGTCTGCACCGCTGGTTAACACTAATGGGATCATCCCTGCAATCATGGCAAAGGTTGTCATAATGATGGGGCGAACACGCTCTTGCCCTGCCTCAATAATGGCTTTTTCACGCACCATACCTGAACGTTGTTTTTCAAGAATGAATTCCACCAGCAAAATCGAGTTTTTTGTCACAATTCCCATCAACATTAAAATACCAATAATGACAGGTAAATCGATCATCGCACCGTATAACACTAAAGCAATAATTGCGCCGCCAATCGAAAAGGGTAAAGCAACCAGTATGGTAATCGGCTGGATAAAATCTTTAAACAGCACAATTAAAATGGCGAAAACCAATAACACACTGAATACCATCGTGGTACCAAAACGTTCAAACATATCAATCATATATTCCATATCCCCATATTCTACTTGGGAAACACTGCGCGGAATTTGTTGATACTCAGGAAGTTGTGCCACAATATCTAACGCTTCCCCTAGTGTGAGCCCTTCCAAATTGGCTTCTATCGACATTTGTCTTTGACGATTTATTCGCTCAATCAGGGAAGGCCCATCACTGGAGTCAATATTAGCGACAGATTTGATCGGGACATTTTGGCCATTTTGGCTTCTTACATACAAATTATTCAGCACATCAATATTATGTTGCTGAGGTTCCGGTAAAATCACTTGTACGGCCAATTGCCTATCCGGCAAATTAAACTTAGCGCTACGTGAATTAGCCTCCCCCATGGTCGCAATACGTAGTGTGTCCGCAATCTCTTCCACACTGACACCCGTTCGACCAATGTCTACCTCATTAGGCTTAACAATCAATTCTTTACGTAATAATGGTTTCATAACTTGGACGTTTTTAAATCCGTCAATTTTTGCCATTGCATCACGCAATTTCTGCATCGACTTTTCGAGTTGCTCAGGGTCACTCCCTGTAAACATTAACGAAAACTCTTTGCCACCATTACTGTTGCTGAAGGTATAGCGCGCATCCGTTTTTTGGCTTAACCACTCAGAGATAGCCAGTTCAAACTCCTTTTGGGAAAGTTTTCGCTCATTCGGCTCGGTGAGGGTTAAAATCATCATTCCTTTGTGCTGAGCAACGCCCTCTGAATCATCGGCAATCCCTGCAATCGTATAGGTCGATAAAATTTCCGGCCTATCTTTTAGCTGTTTAGCGATTTCATTAATTTTTTGTTGTGTTTGCTCCACAGAAGTTCCCGGTGGTAGCTCAATGTTAATTTGGCTAACACTGATATCCCCATCAGGCATAAAGCCGACCGGTAAAAAACGGGTGATCGCCACTGAGCCAATCAAAAAGCCCCCCGCTAACGTTGATGCTAACTTACGGTGTTTCAGTGTCATCAATAAAAAACGGGTATAACGCGCTATCCAATTTGGCATTTTAACGCCTTCATGAACACCTTTTTGTGGCAATAGTACATATGCCGCCATTAATGGTGTGACTAATCTTGCCACCAATAACGAAGACAACACAGCGGCAGAAACCGTAATACCAAATGGCACAAAATATTGCCCCACAAAGCCACCAATAAAGCTAACAGGTAAAAATACCGCAACAATCGTGAGCGTAATGGCGACAATCGCAAAGCCTATTGCATCAGAAGCTTTCAATGCGGCAAGATACGGCCGTTCACCATGTTCAATATATTTTTGGATATTCTCAATTTCAACAATAGCATCATCCACTAAGATGCCAATCACCAACGTCAGAGCCAATAATGTGATGCTATTTAAGCTGTAATCAAATAACAGCAAAATAAAAAAGGTGGGTAATATCGACAGAGGAAGTGCCACTGCTGCCACCAAAGTGGCTCGCCAGCTTTTCAAAAAGAAAAATACGATAATAACCGTTAAAAATGCCCCTTCTAGTAAGGTTTGAATAGTTAGCGTAAAACTCGATTCCGTGTATTTTACCGTTGATGAAACCAAGCTTATTTCAACATTTGAATTTGCTTTTTGCAGTTTTTCTAATGCGTGTGCGACACCTTGTGCCACCTGAGTATCACTGGAGCCTTTTGCACGATACACCGCAAACCCAACGACCTCTTTACCATTAAGTTGAGAAATAGATTTCACATTTTTATGGCCATCATAAATATTAGCAATTTCCCCCAACCTGACTGATCTTTGGTTATTAATGGGTAACATGATGTTTTTAATATCATCTACCGCGTGTTTTTCCCCTAACACGCGAATGGTATGTTGTAGCGTATTGTACTTCGCATTTCCCCCAGCAGAGTTTTGATGATTATTTTTCAATACTTCATTGATGCTCGCTATCGATAACTGCATTGCTGCGAGTTTATTTGCGTCCGGTTCAATGCGAATAACTCGCTCTGTATCCCCTAATCGGCTGACCTTTTGTACTCCTGGAACAGTAATCAACTGCTTACTCACGGTGTCATCCACAAACCAAGACAAATCTGCGATAGATTCAGTTTCTGATGAAACGGCATAACGTAAAATCGCTCCACCTTCGACATCGATACGGTTAATTAGCGGCTCGTCGATTGTTTGCGGCAATTCCCCTCGAATTTGCCCTATTTGCTCTCGTACATCGTTAGTCGCGACATGGGCATCAACACTTAAATCAAATTCAATGGTTGTCGTCGTTGCACCTTCACTAATCGATGAGCTAATATGGCGGATACCGGGTATCCCAGAAACAGCGCGTTCAACCCGCTTGGTAACGGCATTTTCTAATTCTGTCGGTGATGAACCATCCTGTGTTACCGTTACCGTCACAATCGGAAAGGTGATCACCGGGTTTGCCGTCACGGGTAGCTGGTTAAAGGAAAATATCCCTGCAATTGTCAGGGCTAAAAAAATCACAATGGTGGGAATTGGGCGGGTAATCGCCCAAGATGACATTTGTAGTTTCATTGCGGTGCCCTTACTGGCACAACTTTATCATCTTCTGATAAAAAGGCCTGAGCATAAGTCACCACATCCAGATTGGTCTCTAATGGGCTTAATATTTCAACATTACCCTGCTGAATTTTACCTATTTGGACAGGTTGTTTGACTACGCGCCCATCATTTACCACACTAAAAATAAAACGCTGACCATCTGGTTCCGTGCGAATCGCACTATAAGGCAGTGATATATATTCACTAGGTGAATTTGTATAACGCATGGTGCCAGTTTCTCCCAGCCTCATCGATTTAATTGGGTCAGTCAGCGTCACTCTAATTTTCCCTAACTGGGTTAATGCCTCAATTTTCGGTGCTAAAAAACGAAATTTGCCCGAAACTGCTTTATTGTCGTGAATTTGGATAGTGACAGGATTGCTCCCCACAATACGAGCCAATTCTGATGGGTGTGCAAGCGCTTCGAACTCTAACTCATTATTTTCGATTAGTTTAAATAACAAAGCGTTATCCGATAACGTACCACTCATTGCATGGCGCTCACTGATAACACCAGCAACGGGTGCAATGATTTTTGCTTTATCTTCTTGGCTTTGTTCGCGCCTTAATTGCGCTTGCAATTGGCGTAACTCTGCACGACTTGCCGCTAATAGCGCATGTTGTGCAGCCGTTTCTGACTTAGCTTTATTAAAATCATTCGCAGAGATCACGCCCGTTTTGGCGAGCGGAGACAAACGCTGTAATTCACTTTGTGATTGGGCACTTAAAGCCTCTTGTTGCTTAATGTAAGCGGCTGCTTTATCAATTTCGGCTTTTAATTGTTGGACACCCGCGCTTTGAATTGGCGATTCTAGCGTCGCCAGTAATTGGCCTTTCTCCACCCATTCGCCTTCTTCCACGAATACCGCGGTCACGATTTGCTGTTGCAATGGAGAACCGATAGAAATTTCATTTCTCGCCACAAATTGACCTGGGAGGCTAACCACATCCGCAACCTTAATTTTTTGCGGATGAGTCACACTTAAGCGTATTTCCTCTGCTTGTACCCCATGAGCGACCATCATAATAAAACTGCATAAAATGGCTAAAAATGTGTATTTCATATAACTCAAATTTTTCTAGTGAATGTTGGCGCTAGAGTAAATTCATGCACCGCCAAACACCATAAACCAAAGTTAAACCTTAATTTTTCGTTAAGCTTGGCAAAAGTCGTAAAAGGGGAAAACATCGTAGGTGAAAATTCTTAGCTGAGATCAAATATTGCTCATAAATTAGCTAGCTCATTATTTATTTTTGATATGTTTTAGTGATAGTATTCGCAAACAATATAATTATCATTCTCATTTATATTTACTAGGGATAACTATGACTTCGCAATATCACTACACCCTTATTGCCGCCGGTGTTTGTGCGGCTTTATCTTCATTTAGTGCTACAGCAGCAGACAATAAAACAGATACCATGGTCGTCAGTGCATCAGGCTTCTCGCAACAACTGCGTGATGCCCCTGCTAGCGTGACCGTGATCAGTGCAGACCAATTACAAAATAAACCTGTCCGTGACCTCGCCGACGCCGTGAAAGACGTGGAAGGGGTGAGTATCGTTGGTGCTGCAAACAAACAAGATATTAATATCCGTGGCTTACCCGGCGAATACACGCTGATATTGGTCGATGGGCGCCGTCAAAACAGCCGTGAATCACGTCCAAATGGCAGCGGTGGCTTTGAAGCGGGCTTTATGCCACCTGTCGAAGCGATTGAACGCATCGAAGTGATCCGTGGGCCTATGTCCTCCCTGTATGGTTCCGATGCGATGGGTGGTGTTATCAATATCATCACTAAAAAAGTGACCAATGAATGGCACGGCAGCGTCACAACGGGTGCGATTATCCAAGAAAACAGTGATAGCGGTAATTCAACCGACGGTAATTTCTACCTGTCCGGTCCATTAATTCAAGATAAACTTGGTCTGCAATTGTATGGTGGTGGTGATTATCGCCAGGAAGATAAAATCGCTGATGGCCATCATAAAAAAGACAATAAAAGCTTAACAGCGAAACTGACTTTTACCCCAATGGAAAACCAAACTTTCTTATTAGAAGCGGGTAGAACCACGCAGGAAAGGGAGGAAAACCCAGGTAAGTCCCTTCCACTGACGACCGAAGTAAATCAGGTTGCAAGAGCAAATAAAAAATCAGAAATTCATAATGACCGGAACCATTTTGCTTTAACCTATAAAGGGGACTGGGATTCATTCAATACTGAGTTAAGTATTTACCAAGAAAACACGAAAAAAAGAACTAAAACTGAAATAAAAAATCCTACGACTAAAATTACAGAATACCGTTATGACGCACGAGTACCTGAAATTACCAATACTGTCGTTGATGGAAAAGTCGTAGCATTTTTACCAGACAATATCCTAACCGTCGGTGGACAATTTCAGCATGCAAAATTAAAAGACACCTCTGCAACAGGTTCATCAACAACTGAAAATGCAAAAATGACCGCGGAACAACACGCTTTCTTCTTAGAAAATGAGTTCACAGCAACAGAAAATCTGATATTAACCGGTGGACTACGTTTAGATCACCATGAGTCTTATGGCAATCATTGGAATCCTAGAGGTTATGCAGTTTATTATCTAACCGATGAAATTACCATTAAAGGGGGTATCTCCTCCGCTTTCCGTGCTCCAACATTACGTGAAGTTAGCGCTAATTATGGAACTTCAACAGAGAGAGGCGCAGGTATTATCTATGGTAACCCTGACTTAAAACCAGAAAAAAGTGTTAGTGAAGAAATCAGTATTGCCTATAACCATGAGTCGGGCTTTGATGCGAGCTTAACATTCTTCAATACTGATTTTAAAAATAAATTAACCAGTTATAACACCAATAAAGTAGATTCTATTACAGGCTTGAACCTTTATACCTATGATAATGTGGGTAAAGCTAATATTAAAGGGGTTGAAGTTGCTACTGGAATCCCAATAGGTCAAGACTGGAAACTCAGTTTGAACTATACCTACACGGATTCAGAACGCAAAAGTGATGAAGAAACTCTAAACAATAGTAATATTTCACTTAAAGGCTATCCATTGGATAAAACGCCAAAACACTTAGCCAATGCGAAGCTAGATTGGAACTTCAATGAAGACCTGACGTTGTATACCCGTGCTCACTATGAAGGCAAGCAAATCTGGGCTGCACAACGTAATGGGGCTTCTGTTCCACGTTACCGTAGCGGCTATACCACCATGGATGTGGGCGCAACCTATCAATTATTGAAAAATACTAAACTAAACTTTGCGGTATTAAATATTGGTAATGAAAAAGGCGATAAAATTGATGCTCAAGGTGGTGGTAACTGGGATGTTGAAGATGGACGCCGTTATTGGGCGAACGTAAACGTTAGCTTCTAATTAGCTCTAAGGGTGTGCCTGTTTCAGGTATACCCTCAAAACCCTTAAATAGACTCAATAAATGAATAAAATCATATTAAGTGGCATATTGCTGTGTATGACCAATTCCGCATTTTCCCGCCCAAGCCAGACTATTCCACCCTTGGATAAAACAGTCGGCCAATTTTATGATATCCAACAAACGGATATGACTTACGGTGACCGTGCGCTGCGCATTTACAGTGCAGTACCCTATAATGTCACCGCACAGCGCCCTATCCTGTATATGCTTGATGGTAATGGTTTATACCCCAAAGCGGTTAATCGCGCAGTTGAAAAGCTGCCAGCGGATAAACTACCGATTATTATTGGGATTGGTTACCCCATCGATGAAGCCTTTCCAAAAGCATGGCGTACTCACGACTATACTCCCCCTGTTGCGGGTGACGATTTTAAACAAGGGGGCGGTTCCCCTGCGCTATACCAGTTTTTAACTGACACTATTCGCCCATGGGCAGAACAACAGTTTCCTATTGATAAAAGCAAGCAAACCCTATTTGGCCATTCATTTGGTGGATTATTTACCTTGATGGCGTACCAACAACAACCGGATGATTTTCAGTTTTATGTTTCTGCCAGCCCGTCATTATGGTGGGGTAAAGGAAATATGGTGGATTTAGCGAAGCTGACAGCTAAACAAACGGCTTCCCCCCTGTTTGTGACTTTAGGCGGTTTAGAAGAGAGCCCTGATTTATCCAAACTGAGCGCTGAACAAGTGCAAAATTACCAAGCGCGCAAAAGTTGGATTAGCACACGCCAAGTTTGCACTGAGATTGCAAACCACCAAAGGCACTGTGAATTTAGGTTATTCGACGGCAAAAACCACGGTTCTGTGATCCCCGATGCTATCGATAAAGCCCTTGATGTCGCTAGCCAATAAGACTAATTGATGGGTTTTAGGAGATCGCTGTAGAGCTCTGCTAGAACCCCCTTTTCGCCAAATTCTTTACGGATCCACTGCGTCACAAGCCCAGTAGCTGAATGTTGTGTGGCTAATAGCATATGGGAATCTTGTCGTGGGTTCTGAATTTGTTTTGTTACCAACAAACCATGTTTAACATGGTCTTTGATCATGTAATCGGGTAAAAACCCAATCCCTTCACCTAATATCTGACACTGGCATTTAGTATTAAAATCAGGTACTTGAATGGCTTCTTGCCCATGTAACAGCCAACCCACCCGCTTATTAATGGTATGTGCGGTATCTTCCACCATAATATTGGGATAAAGGCGCAGCTGGCTCTCAGCGATGGGCTCTGGCATCAGTGCCAATGGGTGTGTGGCAGCGATAGCAAATTGCCAGTGAATCGCACCGATTTCAGTGTAGTCAATTCCACCGCCATCCATCAACGTACCCGGAGCACCAATCGCAATATCTGCATGGTTATTAATAATGGCATCCCAAACCCCATTATACACCTCTGTTGTCACAGTGATGTGGCAGGTAGCAAACTGTTTTTTTAATATTTGCAATAACTTAGCGGTATGATACGGCGTATATAATAACTGATTAATACAGATACGTACCCGCGCTTCAATCCCTTGCTCAATGGAATAAATACTTTTTTGAATAGAATGGAAATTATTGAGCAAGTCGGTTGCTTTGCGATAAAAATAATACCCTGCTTCTGTGAGTTCAATATTACGGGTATTACGAATAAATAACGCGACATCTAAATAGGTTTCAATACGTTTGATGGTATAGCTCACCGCAGAGGTGGTCACGCCTAATTCTTCCGCTGCTTTACTAAAACTCGCAAACTTCGCCGCTGTTGTGTAAGTCAGTAAGTTTTCTTCCGTAAAAATTGAGTTCATACCCACCGCCAAAAATGTTTAAAATTTAGACAAATCATGTTTTTATGTGAATAAAATTCAATAACGTAAAAATCAGATTATTTTTCGAGCATATTTTTATAGCTTAACAGAATTATTAACAACTGGAATAGATTAAATTTGATATGCATTTTTCCCAAGTAAAAACCCTACCTTTAACGTCACTATTAATATTCGAAATACCTAATATTATTGAATTAAATAGACAAACTAAGTATTAACATTCGATACAGCCGCGATCAATAAAATTACAAATTTAACAAATTAAAAACTTCCAATTTGATGTCTATCACAGAACTGAGTAAATCATGGTTTTCGATTTTAATTAACAAAAAAAATCACACAGTTTGGGCCACAAAATAGCCGTAAATCATCAAAAAACGCTAAAAAAGGATGCTCACACGCACAAAAAAGGTGGATTATTGAATTAAATTCAACAATCAAACGCCTCATTGATGAATTAAATTTAAATGGATTCTTTTTATTAATGACAATTGCTATGCTCTAACCATCATAAATAATCTTTAAATTGTCTTTATCTATGTTGGTGATAGCAATAAACCAACCTAAGGGGAAATGATGATAGCCAGTACTCTCGCTCACGATTTTTTAACCGCAGCTGAACAAGGGCAATTAGAGTTATTAAAAAGTTGTCTCGAAAAAGGTGTGGATATTAATATCACTAACCGCCAAGGTCGTACTGCGATTGTTAATGCAAGCCTAAACAAACATTATGAATGTGTCTCTTTCCTCATTAATGCAGGGGCCGATATTAATAAACAAGACCAAACTTGTTTTAACCCTTTTTTATTAAGCTGTCTTAATAATGACCTCACTTTATTACGCATTGTCTTACCTGCAAAACCAAATTTAGACTTATTAACCCGTTTTGGTGGCGTGGGAATTACACCAGCCAGCGAAAAAGGCCACGTGGAAATTGTTCGCGAACTACTTGAAAAAACCGATATTAATGTCAATCACACCAACTTTGTTGGTTGGACACCACTATTAGAAGCTATCGTGTTAAATGATGGCGGTGAAAAACAGCAGCAAATCGTTAAATTGCTATTAGACCACGGTGCGAACCCTCATATGACGGATAAATATGGTAAAAAACCATTAGAACTCGCACACGAAAAAGGCTACAGCGAGATTGCTGAGTTACTGATTGCAGCAGGGGCATAGCGAAATCATAGACTCTAAATAGGATAAGGAGGCATGTGAACGCATCCATATCTCATCGGCAAAGGTTATACGGGTTAACGGCTGATACACATTTTCTCAATCTGTTGCATCAGCCCTCCCCCCAAGGAACGATAGAACAAGTATTTAATAAAGCCATTAACTTTTCTATTGATAATGTACTTTATACATTGCTTTGTTCTCAGTTAGATAATGCTCCAAATAGTTGCCGATTAATCAATAAAGACTTTTCTCTTTTCGATATTAAAGATGGAGAGTCCATTAATTTATTAGATAAAGAAATATTGGTTGGTAATAATTATTTATTATCATTTTCTTTATGTAAAGAATGGCAACAACCAGTTATCAACTTTAATGATAACAAACTGAAAAAACCAAGTTATTTATTATATATCGAAAAACAAATAAGTAGTTTGGATTTAATCTTAACTGAAAATAAAAGCTCTCTATTTAAATATCAGGGAGACAATTTTTTTTATCTCTCTATGACGAAGCAATTGGTTCAATTACGCTCTGAATTGATTGAATCAATAATAAAAAAAAACAAAGAAAATATTATTTATGTGATCCGCCAGTTTGTTGGATTGGGTATCGGGCTAACTCCTTCAGGAGATGATTACTTAGTTGGGTTAATGGCATTTTTATTATTAATCGGTCATCCGGTTGCCACTTTTTACCCTGAATTTTTTAAGGGAATAACCCAAAGCCTAGGCCAAACGACACCAATCAGTGCCATCACATTAGAAAAAGCATTAAACCGAGAATATCGCGAAAATATGCAGCAATTAATTCAATCATTAGTTGATGCGAAAGAAACCAATATTTATCCACAATTTTTAGAGATTTTAAATATCGGGTCGAGTTCTGGCAGCGACATGCTATTTGGCTTGCGAGATGCCCTGTATATCACCCATTATTTCGGAGAAAACTATGTCGACTAAAGTTGTCATAAAAAAGAATACCTATTTTGATTCCGTATCACTGATGTCTATTTCGACAAAAGCCAATCAGCTCGACAATGTCGAACAAGCGTTTGTCGCGATGGCAACAGAGATGAACAAAGGCGTTTTACGTAATTTAGGGTTACTAACACCTGAATTAGAAGAGGCCAAAAATGGCGATTTAATGATTGTCATTAAAGGCCCAAGCGATGATGCTAACGAAGCCACATTAATTGCTATCGAAGAGTTATTTAATAAGAAAAACCAAGGTGGCGGGCAGCATGAAGCTAAATATGCCACTATTAATTCAGCGAAAACACATATCCCAGATGCCAACCTTGCCGTCATTTCAGTGAACGGTCAGTTTGCAGCCCGTGAAGCGCGCATTGCACTAGAAAATGACCTCAACGTTATGCTGTTTTCCGATAACGTCTCCATTGAAGATGAACTCGCGCTCAAACAGCTTGCTAGCAAGAAAGGCTTGCTGATGATGGGCCCAGACTGCGGAACTGCCATTATCAATGGAACTGCGCTGTGCTTTGGTAACGATGTACGCCGTGGCAGCATTGGTATCATCGGTGCATCCGGTACGGGTAGCCAAGAACTCAGCGTCCGTATTCACGAATTTGGTGCAGGTGTTTCTCAATTAATTGGTACTGGTGGTCGCGATTTAAGCGAAAAAATTGGCGGTATCATGATGATTGATGCACTAAAAATGCTCGATGCCGATGATGAAACCCAAGTTATCGCACTGATTTCTAAGCCACCAGCCCCTAGCGTAGCTAAAAAAGTGCTAGAGCAAGCGGAAAAATGCCATAAACCTGTTGTTGTGTGCTTCTTAGGTAGCCAACCACTGCCAGAAGACAAACCGGGTTTAACCTTCGCCCAAAGCACCAAAGAAGCGGCACTGAAAGCCGTTCTATTAACCGGTATTCGCAAAGAAGATTTAGATTTACACCCGCTCAATTTACCGCTAATTGATGAAGTTAGAGCCAAACTGAAGCCTGAGCAGAAATACATTCGTGGCTTATTCTGCGGTGGAACGCTATGTGATGAAGCGATGTTTGCCGCATTGGAAAAATATGATGATGTTTATAGCAATATTCAGCCAAACCCTGACTATCGCTTAAAAGATCTCAATAAAAGTATTGCACACACCTTCCTCGATTTTGGTGATGACGACTTTACCAACGGTAAACCTCATCCAATGATCGACCCAACCAACCGTATTGAACGTTTACTGCAAGAAGCTCGCGACCCTGAAGTGGGCGTGGTCATGATGGACTTTGTTTTAGGCTTTGGTTCTCATGAAGACCCTGTGGGTGTGATGATTGATGCGATTAAAGAAGCGAAGAACATCGCCAAACAAGATGGTCGTGAATTAGAAATTTTAGGCTATGTACTGGGCACTGACCAAGACACCCCATCGATGGATGCGCAAGTCAAAATGCTAACAGATGCTGGAGTCATCTGGGCAAGTAGCAGCACCAATACCGGTTTATTAGGGCGTGAGTTTGTATGGAAAGGGGAGAAAGCATAATGACTTCATTATTTAAGCAGCCATTAAATGTCATCAACGTTGGCATCGAAATGTTCAGTGATGATCTGAAAAAACAACATGTTCCGGTCACGCATTTAAACTGGACGCCTCCAGGACAAGGCAACGTTGCGGTTATTCGCGCCCTTGACCAAATTGAAGGTAATGCCGCACTACAAGAAAAAATTGCGGCTGCTAACGCCCAAGCCCTTGAGCGTATTATTCAATCTCAACCTGTGTTAATTGGTTACGACCAAGCGATTAATGTCGTTCCCGGTATGACCAAAAATACTATCCTGCACGCTGGCCCACCTGTCGCTTGGAAAGATATGTGTGGCGCAATGAAAGGTGCGGTGACTGGTGCGCTGGTTTTCGAAGGCTTGGCAAAAGATTTAGCCGATGCCGAGCGCGTTGCGGCTTCAGGTGAAATCATTTTCTCCCCTTGCCATGAACATGATTGTGTTGGCTCGATGGCTGGTGTCACTTCTGCATCGATGTTCATGCACATTGTTGAAAATAAAACCTATGGTAACCGCGCGTTTACTAACCTCAGTGAGCAAATGGCAAAAATTCTGCGCATGGGTGCCAACGACCAAAGCGTCATCGATCGTTTAAATTGGATGCGTGATGTTTTAGGCCCAATGCTACGCGACGCAATGAAAATCGTTGGTGAAATCGACCTACGCTTGATGCTTGCGCAAGCACTGCATATGGGTGATGAGTGTCATAACCGTAACAATGCAGGAACAACCTTACTTATCCAAGCGCTTACAACAGGGATCATTCAAACTGATTTCTCTGTTGCGCAACAAAAAGAAGTGTTTGATTTTGTTGCAAGCAGCGATTACTTCTCCGGACCAACGTGGATGGCGATGTGTAAAGCATCAATGGATGCGGCTCATGGCATCGAATACAGCACCGTTGTTACAACAATGGCACGTAATGGCTATGAATTTGGTTTACGTATCAGTGGGTTACCAGGTCAATGGTTCACAGGTCCTTCTCAGCAAGTTATCGGGCCAATGTTTGCGGGCTACAAACCAGAAGACTCTGGTTTAGATATCGGTGACTCCGCTATCACAGAAACCTACGGTATTGGTGGATTTGCGATGGCAACCGCACCGGCTATCGTGGCACTGGTTGGCGGTACAGTTGAAGAAGCGGTCGATTTCTCTCGCCAAATGCGTGAAATCACGTTAGGTGAAAACCCGAATGTTACTATTCCATTATTGGGCTTTATGGGTATCCCTACCGCCATTGATATCACAAAAGTTTCTGCCAGCGGCATTCTACCGGTTATCAACACCGCGATTGCCCATAAAGATGCAGGTATCGGTATGATTGGCGCAGGTATTGTTCACCCGCCGTTTGATTGCTTTGAAAAGGCCATGCTGTCTTACGCACAGAAATACGCTTAGTTTTCAGTAATAAAAAATAACGCCCGACTAAAGTTGGGCAATAAAAATAAAACGAATACCCTAATTATTCAGCAGCACAGATAAACTGCAACTTTGAATATCCTGATATACACCCTCTAGAGTGTATACCCTAAATAATTTGAGTTGCAGCAAGGCGGCAAGCGAGGATATCTCAGGGAGCATACACCAGTATGTGACCTGAGTAGCCGAGAACGGCCAACACAGCTGTGGCTCAAAGTATGACGGGTATACAGGGGAATACTTAAAATGAGTATATTCAAAATCAAGTGGAAACGTGGGGATTTGGCCGCCTACTTCGGCTTAATGACCAATAACCTAACCAACCTACTCACCATGATGGGCCTGTTAATTTTCGTTGTCGGCATCCCATCTGAAATTGTTTACGGCCGAATTGCGCCCGCCTTTGGTTTCGCTGTTTTACTTGCCAGTGTGAGCTATGCTTACTTTGGTCAGCAAATGATCAAGCAAACCGGGCGCAATGACGTCACCGCTTTACCATCAGGGCCGAGTGCGCCTTCTATCTTTACAGTGACGTTCTTAGTTATCATGCCGGTCTACCAAACCACACAGAATGCGGAATTTGCGATCCAAATCGCGCTGGTTTGGTGTTTTGTTGAATCGATGATCCTCGTCGGTGGTTCTTTCTTAGGTGAAACCATCCGTAAGATGATCCCTCGCACCGTACTGTTATCCTGTTTGTCTGGGTTAGGATTACTGTTACTGGCGATGAACCCAATGCTGCAAGCGTTTGAAGCACCAACGGTTTCATTCATTGTGCTGTTATTAATCTTCATTAACTGGTTTGGTAAAAAACCGATTTTTGCTCGTGTGCCAACTGGCTTATTACTACTGATTGCAGGTACGGTACTGGCATGGGTTTCAGGCCTACAAAGTGCTGAAGCTATCAAAGACTCAATGGCCTCTTTTGGCTTTAACCCACCGGGTATTCATATTGATAGTTTCTTCCAAGGCCTACCACACGCTCTGCCGTACTTAGCATCAGCGGTGCCACTGGGTTTAGCAAACTATATCTTCGACCTGGAAAATATCGAAAGTGCGCATGCTGCAGGTGATGAATACAATACGCGTAAAGTCATGTTAGCTAACGGTTTATCGTCTACAGTTGGCTGTTTTATGGGTAACCCATTCCCTGTCACTGTTTACGTAGGTCACGCAGGTTGGAAAGCCATGGGGGCAAGCGTGGGTTATACATTAGCGTCCGGTATCACTATGTTTATCGTACCACTATTCGGTATCGGTGCCTTCATGTTAGCTATCATTCCAATGACCGCTATCGTACCAATACTGGTGTTTATCGGGGTCGTCACCGCCAACCAAGTTGTGCGAGAAACACCAAAAATTGAAGTTCCCGTTATCTTTATCTGTCTATTCCCATGGATTGCTAACTGGGCATTGACGATGGTTAATAGTGTTATGGGCGCAGCAGGCACCTCTGCGAGTGCTATTGGGGTTGAAACCTTGCTACACAAAGGGGTTTATTACCAAGGTCTGGTTCATTTAGGTAACGGAGCACCTTTAGCCAGTATGCTGTGGGGCTGTATTGCTATCTTTGCTATCCTCAATCAACCACTGCGTGGAGCCATTGCTGCTGCCGCGGGAGCAATATTAGTATTCTTCGGAATTATTCACTCCCCAGCGGTCGGAATTGCTACTGGTTCAACCTTGATGTTTGTTTATGCATACCTCATGATGGCAGCTTTATTTGTACTCAAACACTTTTTAGACAGCCGGAAATCGGTGGAAGAACAACAAGCTGAAAAATCTGAGAAACTCAGTAAGTCAGTGTAACCAAGCCAACCTTTGATAGTAGGTGTGCGCTGTACACCTACTATCAGCTAAATCTCTGTCTCAGGAAACATTAACAATGAAAGAACTCGTGGTTGTTGCCATCGGGGGCAACAGTATTATCAAAGATAACAACAGCCAGTCTATCGAAGCTCAAGAAAAAGCCGTTCAAGAAGTTGCACACCACATTAGTGACATGCTTGAAGGCAATTACAACATTGTTTTGACCCATGGAAATGGACCTCAAGTTGGATTAGATTTGCGCCGTGCAGAGATTGCACACGAAACCGAAGGTTTACCTTTAACACCGCTGGCTAACTGTGTGGCAGATACTCAAGGTGGAATTGGCTATTTAGTTCAACAAGCTTTGACTAACGTCTTAGCAAAACGCCATAACCGCCAAGCGATTACGGTAGTGACGCAAGTTGAAGTAGATAAAAATGACCCAAACTTTAGCGCACCAACCAAGCCGATTGGGGCATTTTTTACAGAGCAACAGGCTCAGCAATTACAGCAAGAAAACCCAAACTGGCATTTTGTTGAAGACTCTGGCCGCGGTTACCGTCGTGTGGTGGCTTCCCCTGAACCAAAACGTGTCGTTGAATCACAAGCGATCCGCACCTTAACAGAACACAATTATGTGGTGGTTGCCGCAGGTGGCGGTGGTATTCCAGTCATTGATAACGGCAATGGTGGCTACAAAAGTGTTGATGCGGTGATTGATAAAGACCTATCAACAACCTTGTTGGCGAAAGAGCTCAATGCCGATATTTTAATTATCACCACTGGTGTCGAAAAAGTCTGCATTCACTTCGGCAAACCTGAACAAAAAGCACTTGGCGAAACCACCGCCAGCGACATGCAACGCTACATGGAAGAAGGTCATTTCCCTGCGGGTAGCATGTTACCGAAGATTGAAGCCAGCCTATCGTTTATTGCCAACGGCGGTAAACGAGTGATCATCACCACCCCTGAAAAACTACCAGAAGCCTTACGCGGTGAAACCGGAACCCATATTGTTCAAGGGTAAGTTTCTATAATCTGGATCATGCGAATTTTTTGTTAGTCGCAAACTGCAGTATCCCTCAGATCGTTTGATGACGATCTGGGTGGATACGTATCGCTTAATAACAGGAAATTCGGCAGTAAATGGATATCACTAGGAGTTTCTATGAAAGCAGAAAAATCATCCGGCAGAAGAGAGTTCCTTTCCACCAGTGCTAAAGTCGCCGCCGCTTGCACGTTATTCGGCGCGGTATCAGGCTTTGCCTCCGCCCAAAGCCAAGCTAGCCAAACAGCAGGCCAATCCAGTATCACGGATAAACATTATTACCTCGATGACGTGTTACTCGAAACGGGTTTTAATTACCATGATTCGACAGTCGTTGGTACCCAAACCGCCTTACATACCGTAGAAATCCGTGACGGTAAAATTGCGGCTGTTTTACCCAATAAACAACATGCAGATGGCACATTAAATGCCTATAGTGCGCAAGGCAAACTCATGCTACCGGCCTTTCGCGACATGCATATCCACCTCGATAAAACCTTCTATGGTGGGCCATGGCAGGCGCCACAGTCGCGTGAAGGTAAAACGATTATGGATATGATCGCGTTAGAGCAAAAATTGCTACCTGAATTACAACCTTTCACTGAAGAAAGAGCCAATGCGCTGATCGCGCTGATCCAATCCCAAGGATCAACCATTGCTCGAAGCCATTGTAATATCGAACCCGTTTCCGGCCTGAAAAATTTAGAAGCCTTACAAAAAGTGCTTGGAGAACACCAACAAGATCTAACTTGCGAAATCGTCGCCTTTCCACAACATGGTTTATTACATTCCAAGTCAGAAGGGTTAATGCGTGAAGCCATGCAAGCAGGTGCTCATTACGTTGGTGGTTTAGACCCAACCAATGTGGATAGCGCGATGGAAAAGTCTCTCGATTCGATGTTCCAAATTGCATTGGACTACAACAAAGGCGTGGATATTCATCTACATGAAACAAGTCCCGCAGGCGTTGCTGCTATCGATTATATGATTAAAACGGTAGATGAAAACCGCAGCTTGCGCGGTAAAGTGACCATCAGCCATGCCTTTGCATTGGCAACATTAAACCCTGAACAAGCAGAGAAAACGGCGAAACGATTGGCTGAGCAGCAAATCACTATCGCCTCAACCGTCCCGATTGGCACACTGCATATGCCACTGAAAACTCTAAATAAAAATGGGGTATTTGTGATGACCGGAACGGATAGCGTGATTGACCATTGGTCGCCCTTTGGCCTAGGTGACATGCTAGAAAAAGCCAATTTGTACGCGCAGCTCTACACTCGCCCTGATGAGTTATCACTGTCCCGTTCACTGGCTATCGCAACTGGTAATATTTTGCCGTTAGATGAAAAAGGCCAACAAGTGTGGCCAGCTAAAGGGGATGATGCCAGCTTTGTGCTGCTTGATGCATCTTGTTCCGCAGAGGCCGTCGCACGCATTTCACCACGTTATGCGACTTTCCATAAAGGAAAGCTTGCTCACGGAATAATGTCAAAGTCCGCCTCATAGTGATAAGTGATAAGTGATAAGTGATAAAAAAATAGCGCCTAATGGCGCTATTTCTCTATTTCGTCTATACCGATTTTGGCGAATATCGACTAATCGATTGAAAAATCAAATCGAGCAGGCGCTGATTATCCACCGATTGCAATACGGTAATAGGCTCTGTGGTTGGTGCTGGTATGCCAATGCGCAAACGCAAAGCATCATAGTAAAAACTTTTGCCTCGCAGTGCACCTTGTAGCTCTATTCCCACCTGCTTTTTCTCATAAGTGGCAATACTTTTATCGAGTAACCATGCCACAGTAAGCACATCGTGGATCCAGCATCCGGGCAGCTGCCTTGTGGCTCGTGAATAATCAATCCACGGGCGCATCGTGCTCACCAGAAATTGGCTAAGGGGGGACTGTAATGAAGCAAACCTGTCGAGATCACTGTGCACCATCTGCGTTTGCACAGTCACATCCATTGGCACTAAGGTAATGTTAACCCCACTACTCAATACCGCATGAGCCGCTTCAGGATCAAGGCCAAAGTTTGTATCTTTAACATAACCTGGGACATTAAAAACCGCGCCCATAATGACAATTTGCGCCACGTTTTGTGCCATTTCAGGGAACAATTGCAGTGCCATCGCGATATTGGTTAACGGGCCAATCGCAACGATAGTAATTTGTTTTGGGTTCTGACACACCAACTCCCCCATACGCAGTGCCGCTTCTGGGATAGATTTTGGTAAACACGGTACTGATGGGAGACCATCCCACAGGTGCTGAAGTTGTGCCCGCTCAGCACCATTATCGAGCAACTCACGCCACGGCGCGCTGGCCTCAACCAAAGCAGATGATGCCCCCCGATAGACAGGAATGTTTTCACCCAACGAACTCACTAAATGACTGGCGACATTGAACCCGATTTCACTGGGCGTATTCCCTGAAACCGTCGTGATCATCTCGAGCTGAATTTCAGGCGCGGCGATGGCAAGCGCAAGTGCGAGCCCATCATCAACATTGGCGCCTGCAACCCCATTACCGGGGTCGCAATCTATAATTAAACGCATAAATTTCCCTGAAATAATCAATCATCAGCACCCGCATGAGTGCCCGATTTGTAATTCAAATTCCACTTCACAGATGGCTTCTTTTTGCGGCCAATTTTGTAAGATGTGTATCGCTTTTTGCGCTATTTTATCAACAGGCTGGCGAACAGTTGTGAGAGTTGGAACGGTATATTCTGATTGCACGGTCCCATTAAAACACACCAGTGCAATGTCTTCTGGTACACGTAATTTTAATTCCGCTAAAGCTTTTAGACAGCCAAACGCTTGTAATTCATTCGTGGCAAAAATGGCCTCAGGGAAGCCTTCTTCTCTCATTTGATAGATTGCTTGGTAACCCCAATCACGGGTATATTCCCCCGATAAAATCCATTTTTGTTGTATCGTTAAATCCGCTTCTGTCAGCGCAGTTTTCCAACCATTTAAGCGGTCTTGAGTGTTGAGCATCTCATTCGGGCCGCAAATAATGCCAATATTTTGATAGCCATGCTTAATGAGATGACGCGTAATTTTATAGGCTGCGAGCTTTTCATTCACTTGAATGGTACTGATCCCTTCTGTGGCTTCAATCCTATCAAGCATCACACAAGGCGTGCCTGACGACTGAATTAAATCAACATAGGGATGCCGGTCAACACTGGTATAAATGAGGCCTTCAACTTGCCTGAGCAAAAGGTTATTAATCAGTTCTTTTTCACGAGCCCGAGAATCCCCCGCATCACCCAGCAACAAAACATGCCCATATTTAAACGCTTCTCGCTGCAAGGCATGAGCAATAGAAGCTAAAAACGGGTTAGAAATATCGGGGATCACTAGCCCATAAGTTTGCGTACTGCCAGATGCAAGGGCTTTCGCAATACCATTTGGCCGATACCCCGTTTTTTTAATTGCTGCTAACACCTTTTGCCGTGTTGCCTCTGCAACAGGACGCGGGCCATTGTTAATCACATAACTGACTACCGCAACCGAGGTTCCGGCTTCGCGGGCAACATCTACCCGCGTCACTTTATGGTCATTCGTATCAGACACCCAGCAGTTCCTTTTTCCAACATGACGTTGCCAAAGAATAGCAGCCACTCTGATTTTTATATACAACCCTGCTCACTTATATCGCATCTTCAGGCAGGTTTAAGTCTCGACCTCGCGTTTCTGGTGCAAAGAATGTGGTTACTAAGCCAATACTTGCCATTGCAATAAAATAAACGGCTATCGGCCACCACTGACCTGTCCAAGATAACAATGCAGATGCCACTAATGGAGCCGTACCACCGGATAAAATAGAGCCAAGTTCTTTAGCAAACGCCATTTTAGTATAGCGATTACGCACACCAAATAACTCAACCCCCCAAGCCGCTTGTACCCCGAAAATCCCCAGAGATGCTAACCCCATGCCAACCACAATAGTTGGAATAACAATCATTGGCTCACGAGAGTCTAATAACATGAAAGCAGGTACTGCATACAACATCAGTAAAAAGCAAAACCAGCGATAAACAATACGACGCCCAAATCTATCTGATAGCCAACCTGCAAATGGAATAATGGCAAACCCAAGAATTGACGCTATCAAAACCGCGGTTGTCGGTACGGATTTATCCACCAGCAATATCTTCGTCACATAACCGATGATAAAACCTTGAGCAAGATAAGATGGGCCGTTTTCGCCAATACGTAACCCGACCATTGTCCAAAACGCACGCGTTTTTTGCCAAAATGAGCGGTTATCAACAGGATGAGCCACTGCATCAGATTCCAATGCAAGGCGACGTTCTTCAGCAAGCTGCTCTTTTTGCCTTTCAAAAACAGGTGTTTCGCGCATATGTTGACGAATAAATAACGCGGCCAAGGCGATCAAAATACTGCCAAGGAAAGGAATACGCCATCCCCACGACATCAGGCTTTCTTTATCCATTTGTAACACTATCAGCCAAATCATCGAGGCCAATAATGTTCCACTGTTGGAGCCTAATGCAATAATCGAAGAGACCAAGCCACGGCGTTTTACGGGGGCGTATTCACCTAGCATCACAGTCCCACCGGATAGTTCAGCTCCCGCACCTAAGCCTTGGGCAAACCGCAAGATAACCAAACAAACCGGCGCCCAAACACCAATTTGTGCATGGCTGGGTATCGCACCAATAAGGGTTGTCGATAACCCCATCAATGCAATCGTAATTACCATGACCATTTTTCGGCCATGTTTATCTCCTAACCAACCAAAAAATAATGCACCTATTGGACGTGCGATAAACCCGACTGAATAGGCGGCAAAACTGGATAACAGTGCCATAATCGGTGTTGCATCTGGGAAGAAAACATCACCGAAAATAATACCTGCCGCTAAACCATAGAGAGCAAAGTCTGCATATTCCATGGTTGTGCCTAACCAACAAGAAAAAATCGCCCGACGGAAATCTTTTTTTCCTTCTGGCGTACTCAGCCGTTCTTGCGCAGCTTGTTGACTCGCCTCGATATTTAATTGTGTAGCCATAGTGATAAACCCTTGGTGTTGGCGCAAAGCCTATTAATCAAAAAATCTAACTGGCGTTTTTTATTTACTTAAAGGATAGTCTACGCGCGTAGAATTAAGCAAACGAGGGTATGCTATTTTGTGAGCGTTATCACTTGATGACAAAAATATGAATTTTATGTGATGGCAATAATTCGATAGGAAATAAATAAAAAAAGCTTAAAAATAAAAGCCACGTTCGAATAAATACCGTGGCTTTATCTGTTTATTTAACACTCAATAGGTACTCGGTAATATCCCGTAAGTTATACCATTTCATCCAAACTTCATCGTTAATTGGTTGCCCTGTATACTGTTCGATAGCCGTTATTAACTCTAACATTTCCAGTGAATCAATATGTAAATCTCTGATTAGGGCTGAATCCATAGTAAAAGGCTTGGTGATCCCCGAATAAGTACGAATTTCCTTAATTTGATTTTCTACCCATTGTTGCTGAACTAAACTCTGTGCTGTCATCTCTTAACCTTTTTCAGAACGGGTAGCATTATCGTTGTAGCGTTCTTTATCTGCTTGATTACGGGTTAACGCCCCCATCTCTGTTAACGTGACTGTTTGACTTGTTTTCTCATCAGATAACTGCCACGTTTTTTTCGTTTTTCCCGTTACTTCATCAACAATCTCTGCGGGTTTAAATCGGTTACTAAACGTGTTGGTATTGTTAGGAATGCCCATTTTCTCGGTTCCTGATGCTATCGGGCCACTTCCATAACGATCTTTTTCGACTTGGTTACGGGTTAGTGCTCCTTTCTCTGTTAACGTGACTGGTTGACTTGTTTTTTGGTCAGATAACTTCCATGTTGTCTTTGTTTTCCCTGTCGCCTCATCAACAATTTCTGCCGATTTAAAACGGTTGCTGAACGAGTTGATATTATTGGGAACGCCCATTCTTTCCGTCCCTGGCGTTATCGGCCCATTCGCATAACGTTCCTTTTCGGCTTGGTTACGGGTTAGTGCCCCATGGCTTGATAAGGTGATGTTTTTTTCTTCCGGCGCTTTAGCTTGCCAGCTTCTTTTCTTTTCACCTGTCATCTTGTCAGCGATTTCAACGGGTTCGAATCGCCCTGCTGACACCATTGATTTAGGCTGAAAAGCGTTAATATCAAGATTAAGCTTAGACTCCGCAGGTACTGATGACATGCTACGACCTTGTGCAGATGGGTCTCGTGAACTGCCCAGAATGCTTTGGCGCAATTCATTAGCCGAAGAACGGCTATTTTCCAATGCATTTCCAGTTAATACCGCTGGTTGCTCGTTATTAATTTGGGGAATATCTAACGTACTTTTAAACCGAGGCATGCTGGCTTTATTTTCATTGTCTTCAGGATTATTTTTTTGTACCGACTCAGGTGTGTGGCTATCAACAGTTTTATTTTCAAACTGGCTCGTTTCGATTCCTTCGTTATTTACCGTGACCAATTCTTTTGGCATTGAATAATAATTGTTAATGACGTAATTATTCACGGTTGATTTAGAAGATGCAGGATCTGCACCATTTGACGAAATAACGGAGTCCGTACCACTATCTACAGTATCTTCTGGTTTGGTATTTTTCACAGGACTTGTTGTTACACTATTCTCAGTATTGCCATCCATATTTATAGAAACACTTAACTGCCCCATAATTTCTATTTGTTGTTCCAATGCCGAAAATATATTATGAAACTGCAAGAGTCTATCAACTGATTTATCAACTTTATGTTTTATCAGCTGGTTTTTCGCTTCCATAATTAACTCTTTTTTGGTTTCCTGAAGAGAAGTGTCGAATAAATACTCCATCGGTAATTCTTCGATAGTTTTCTCAGATAAAAAAGGTGTTAATTTCTCTTTAATAGCAGGTTTAACATACTTATCTACGAAACGTTGAGTCAGATCATCAATATTATTGGAGCTCAAAGCATTATCAAAAAGCTCTGATTCAAGGGCTTTTTGCGGTGATTTCAATACCTGCTTAAAGTTTTTATCATTATTGCAATTGTTTAACTGCTTAATAAGATTTGCCGCACAGTCTAATACCTTTGAATCCTTAATTTCCTTCGGAGTTAATAATGTCAAAATAATGAGAGCATTTTCAGGTTGATACTGCAACTTTTGTCCTTGAAGATTGCCACTATGACCCAAATCTAGGGCTTTGGTTATCATATCTAAACTTATATCAGGATATTTTTCACATAATAGTGATTTAATTATATTCGCCTGTAATTTCTGGTTACTCAAATGTAACTCTTCACTTTTACCTGAAATATTAAATGTTTTATCAATACCCTGTTCTTTGACAGGGAAATGTGCTTCTTGTCCTACATTATTAACTGAATTTATATTATTTAAAAATGATTTATTTTTTTGATTAGATAAAGGTAATGAATTTTTTACAATTGGTGTCGTTATATTTTTATTTATAATCATCGCTCCTCCTTATTGATAAATATAGAGAACAGAGGAAAATTAAATTCCGCTATTACATATTGACGTAACCATTATTATATTGTTGTAAATCTTTATATAATTGAACCAGTAACTGAGTTAACGTTTCAAAATGACTATTATCTTGCCGAAAGGTTTCTAATAAACGAGATACGGAACTATTAATGGCATTTTTTTGGCTATCAACTGCTGATTGTAAGCTTTGAAATTCTTGGGATGAAATATCACTTCCATCTTTATCCCAAGTTGCCGAAGAGTGATTCAGTGCATAAAAAATTTCTTTGACTGGTTTCAAATCAGGAAATATATAAAGCTCCCCCTTCATTCTTTCAACAATGAATCCCTGTTCTGAAAGCTTTTTTTCCCAAAAAGTATACTCTTGCTCAGTACCTGTTATTCTCATTAATGGCATAGCATTATCAAAATCAGGTTTCCATTTACCAAAGTACTCGCCAATCTCTATTTTTCCTATATTAGCTTTAGTTAACCCATCTAATTTATCCTGAAGCTGTTTATGCTCATCCATTAAATCTCTAACTTTACGTTCTAAATCGTTAATAGTTTGTTTAATCTTTTCAGTGGGGAGTATCGCCCAGATCAGTTGATTATTCTGTATTGATTTATTCATATTGGCTATATCAGTCTGCAATTTTGCCATACTAAAAATATACCCTATCGACTTTTCATCAATCTCTTTTTTGTCTATTTTTACCTTTGTGGCTGCGCTGGTCCCTGAATATTTTGCAACTATTTCATCCATTACCCTTAAAGTATCTTCTAATTTAATATGGATTTTACCATTTTCACCTGCCTCTATATAACGGGATAATTTACTGACCATGGTATTCATATCTTGCATATATTGGGTTGATGCTTTAACTAAATCTCCATATTTTTTTTGATAATTCGTATGAATATTATCAATCACTCCAGATACCCCTTTAATATGCGAGCGACCATCTTCGAGAGTCTTCACACTTTTCGTACTTCTGAGAGCTTTAATCTCCTCATAGCCATCATTCGCACGTTTATTTTCACGTATCAGCATCCTTGCCTTAAGCTGTATATTTTCAGGGGAATCATTGTGTGGTCGTTGCTGGTAAATCTCTTCCGGCACGCTATATTGCATCTGTCGGAACACATCCAGCGCTTGCTGATGAGGCATAAGTGACTCATCAAAAGTAATATCCCTCCCCAGAAGGGGGAGGTGTGCTTGCGCTGTTGGTACCAATGTCGCCAACGGCGAAAAGTGAGAAACGTTATCTGGACGAGAAGGGGATGTAATATCCATTCTTTAGCCTCTCACCACGCTTTGTACTGTTCTTAAGATACCTTCCCGAATTTCACGCAGGTGTTCCTGTATTTGTTTCATAAGGTCTTGGCTTTTGTCGATTTGTTTGTCTTTATCTGCGTAAATTGAACGTGCCGTATCCGCCACTGATTGTTCAATCATTTTGTCCGCTTCGGCCGATTTCACATTGACTTGGTTTGACGTTGTCGCTAGCTGACCCGCATTATCTGACATTCGAGAAACTTGATCTGCCACGCCCATTTGTACGCGCGTTTTATTCATGACTTGCTCGTGCTTCTCATGCTGCGATACTCCCAAATCTCTTGTACGCCTACCTGCCTCTTCAACTCTTTGGCTTGAAAGGTTTTTTTGGCTTTGCGAAGCTTGGTTACTCAGTGTCACTGTCGAGCCATCTTTGCCCGTCAAACTCAACGTCTTCGACTTCATTGAGTCACTCCCGACTTTGCCATTTAATCCGGATAACTGACTAGCGCCACTGATATTTTGATTTCCAGCCACCAGATTATTGTTAATTGACTTCTGTTGTTGGCGTAGTCCTCTTGCTTGGAAACCACTACCTGCCGCTGTAATCGCAAGAGAGGTAACAAAGCCCATCAGAGCTCCTTTAAAGGCTTCTTTACCTTCACGAACCGTTGAATCCGCGGAAGCTTGTACCATTTTGGCATTTAATTGCAGAAAATCCGCATTGATACGGCGATCTGAAATATTGATCTCTGCCATCACTTTGCGAATAATTTTCGACAACTCCACCAATAAGTCATTACTAATAATGCCAACAAACGTGTTGTTCTTAATACTACCAATAGACTCTTGGTCTTTATTACCATTACCACCTTCAACTTGCTCAGAAGCTGAATCTTTGAGGAAGCTACCCGCAATCATGGCTTGGATAGCTTGGGATATCTGTTTCAAATCAGCTTCATCTGGTAATTGAGCATCTTCAACTAACTGTTCAATATGGCTTTTTTCTTCAGTTAACACTTTACTGATTGCCTGCTGGATACTTTCTGGTGTCAACATGCGAAATGCATGGAGATCATCCAATATGGCTAGTTTATCGGAGTTCGTTAACGACGAAATTTCGGCAAGCATTTGGTCATCTTGCATTGAAAATTGAATCATTTTTAATGATGGCTTATCCATCGCCATCTCAGACCCTAGTGCCATGGTATGCACATCATTTAATTGCACACCCTGCAGTGCAGGCATCTCTGCTGCTTTTGTATTGCTGTTAGTTGTTGAGGAAACGCTACCAAAGCTGATAGGCTTGTGAAGTAAAACTGGCTTACTTGATTCTGATTGAATATTAAAACTCATTTGATAAATTCCTATATTAACTATGCAAAGCGAGCTGTTTTCAGCATATTGGCTTTCGTTTGGCCGGATTGATTTAACGACGCAAGCATGCCACTAAACATTTCTTCGAATTGTTCGTAATTTTGCGACATAGATTTCAATAAATTTTTTAATAGCTCATCTAAGGCTTGAATGGTTTCACTGTTAAGCATCATGCCTGCAAGCATTTCTTTCATATCTCGAATTTGACCTGCTGCATGTAAATTCAGCCCCCCTGAGGTTGCCGTATTAGCTACCGTCAATACCGCTCCGGTTCCCTTCATACCCACTTCAAGACGAGCCGCTGCAACACTTTGTGTTTTAACCGTATTTACGGCTTTATCTGAAGCTTTGGTGATATCCGTAATATTGTCAGCTTGGTCTGACACTTTATCGGCCGCCTTCACAATGTCTTTCATGTCATCGGCTTTTTGCGCGACTTTCGTCGTGGTTTTTACTGCTTGCTGTAAATCATCAATGCTATCGGCTAACTTGGTAAATTTAGTGAGCGTGACCATATCATCCGCCGATTTTCCGACCTTCCCTGCACCATTCGCAATATTGCCTAAGGCATTAGTCAAACTACTTGGCAGCGATTTAATAATACTTTTCAATAAAGTCCCTGCGTTTTTAGCAAGCGTCTTTACTGCGTTACTGGCAACATTGGCGATGTTCTTAACAAAAGATGACATTGACGCTAATGAGAGAGCTAAAAATGCGATTGCTGCCACAATCATTCCAACAATACTGCCAATCTGTTTCGCTTTTTCTTCTGAGACACCAAAATTGATCAGCATATCAGTGACAGCACTAGAAATTTCGGTGGCCAACATTTGCATCAAGCTACTTTGCCCAGTTTCTTCCAGCACAATATCAGCGACTGAGATAGCAATACCAACCGCAGCGACTGCAATTGCTAATGGTGCAGCGGCACCAAAGGTAGCAACCGTAGCAATCACAGACACAGCCAGCATCACATAGCTAAAAATTTTACTCGCGCAAGAGGCCGCTTTATTGGCTTCATCAGCTTTACGCTGCGCTTCATCCGCCTCTTTAGCTTTTTTATCTGAATCTTTGCGAGAAGCTTCATTGATTGTTGCCATGACTTCTTCTTGCTCTTTCATATTACGAATCGAATCTTCGTTCATCGATTTTTTAAGCTGCGCAGTCAACATGGTTAATAGCGCTAAGGTGCTTTCCCATTTTTCGCCATCAATATCAACGCGGCGTGGCGTAGCATCTACAAATTGATTGAGTTTTTTGGCATCTTTATCTGCGTCTTGCGCATATTTACCCGCTAACTCAAGCAAGTCATCAATTTGCGTGTTCAAATTTGTAATTTTTGTTTTTTCTGTCGTAATTTGCTGCTTAATCTTCTCTTGGTTCCCACCTTGCTGAGACTGGAGGTTTGCTAAACGTACTTTACTTTCAGCACGCTCTTGTTTTAAAACGCTAACTTCGTTATTAAGCGCACTGGCTTGATTCGTATTATTTGCAAAAGAGTTTAATAAATTATTTCCTTTTTCTTTCAGTGCATCTGATTCTATATTCATCAATTTAAGACGATTAGCCAGCCCACTAATATTCCCTTCATGTAATAATTGACGTAATGTTGAAAGACTCCCAACAAGAACTGAAGTCGCATTAAACCCCTCTTCCTGTAGTGATAATTTTTCCTCTTTTGCCGCTGCTGCTTTGAACATAACGGACAGATTATTTTTGGGCGCAGGTAGCTGCGGTGCATTTTCAATACGGCTACGCTTAACCTGCTCAGCTGACGTTAATTCCTCGCACGCCATTTCTAAAGCCAGTACTGCCTTGATGCATTCATCCCCTAATCCAATGGGATTACTGCCTTGTAGAAAGGTATGAATATTATTTATTCGCTCATTACTTGAATTGGTAATTTGAACCATATAATTTTCTCTACTCTATATTAGGTTTTTTATTATCTGAACTTGTCTTCTCTAGATTTTTTTCCAGTGCGGTTAAATAAGCTTGAGACTTATTTTTTAAATCCGCATCGGTACTACTTTTTACAACACTTTCAAAACAATGAATCGCCGCACTACTTTTTTTCATCATTAAATTACATTGCCCCGCATGAAATAGTGGGCGGTAATCATTTTTCGCTAATACAAATGCTAAGGCATATAATTCGGTTGCTTTGTCATATCGTTTCGTTAATTGATAGACAGCCGCAAGCCCCATCACATAATCTGTATTATAGAAATCATAGATACTTAAAAATCGAAAAAAGGTTTCCGCCTCTTTTAATTTACCTTGTTGATAAAATTCGTATGCATAGGAATAAATACCATCCATTGTACTCTGTGGAATACCGTGAATATCTTTATAAGTGGCACCATCCATTAATGCTAAAGTAATATTATCCAGCAATTCTTCCATATCCGAACTCTGAAAGTTCTCTGTTTCAGTATTATTCATATATTTCCCTTATTGTTGATGTGTAATACATGATGCATACTTTATGTTTGCATCATAATTAACCGATTTGATTGTTTCTTTAAAAAAACGATTAAAATAATAAATAATTAGTTAATATTTTTACCGCCTTGTGAATGTGACTCATTCTCCGCAATTTTTTCTAATGCTTTATCAATATCGATGCCCATTTTTACTAATTCGATACGGACGACCCATGATATTATTTGCATAACATCCTCTAATCCTTTTTCATCGATAAAACTATCCGTTTTATATGATCGCCATATTTGTCTTGCTAGAACGATATCTCTAATAACAGGAACACCTTGTTCCTCAGCATATTTAACAATTGCTTTTGCTTGTGAACCTTTACTTTTAGAGAACAGAAAAGGTAATGGCGCAATATTCGAATCATAATAAATAAGTAGCGCAATATGCGTTGGGTTTGCCATTACGAATGTTGAATTACGAACATTATTTTTAACCTCTTCGGATAGTAATTCCTGATGCATTCCTCGACGTGCACTTTTGATATGAGGGTCCCCCTCATTATCTTTGTATTCCTTTTTGACCTCTTGTTTTTCCATTTTTAAGTTTTTAATATACAAAAAGAATTCAGCTATTGCGTCAACTAATATAATTATAAGAGCGACCGCAAGAAAAACGACAATAAATGTTATACACAGGCTAACCCATTGACTAATCATTCCGTTTATCATCGTTCTGTAGAGCATAAAAATATCTTTTCGCCAAATAATAAAAAAGACCAATGTTGAAACAATAAAGACAATTAAATACAAAATGGCCTTAATCAATTCTTTTAACGAATTCATTGAGAATATTTTTTTAAACCCTGCTATTGGGTTTAATTTAGTGAAATCCAGCTTTATTGCTTCGCTGGCTAACCTAAAACGACTCTGTAATAAAGAGATAATCGCACCCGATAAAAAGCAAGCAAATAGCACTGGTAAAACAACAATTAAAAAGACAGTAAAAAATTGCCAAAGTAATGCATCAATTTTTATATCCGTTGGATGTAAAAATATTTTACGCATTAACCCACCAAGCTCATATAAACTAGAAAGCCCTTCAATCACAAATGCACTTACTACTAGAACAATTGCTGCAACACTATCTTTGCTTTTAAAACTTTGCCCTTTTTTCGCTGAGTCCTTAATTTTTTTATCGGTAGGCTTTTCTGTTTTTTCAGCCATATTTATACTCGTAGCAATTAAGAGGAAATAAAGATATCTCGTAGCGGTGAAATTGAAATCATATTCACTAATATATCTGGAACTTCATTATGAAAATAAAGTAAAAATACACAAAAAGCGATGATTGATTTTATTGCCAAAGATAATGAAAATGCATTTAATTGCGGGCAAAAACGGGAATATAGCCCTAGAGCGACCTCTGTAATAAATAATGTCACTAATATTGGTGCGGTCAAAATAACGCCGTTAACGACCATTTTATTTAACCACTCCCCTAAAGGAAGGCTATTAAATGACGTAAACCCATGAGCAAATGGTAATAACTGATAACTTTGTGCAAATATATTAGCAAGCTGATACATCCCACCTTGGGCTAAAAAAACCATACAAGTGATATGACTCAATAAAACGGCCAATTCTGATGCTTCTGAGCCACTCGCTGGGTCAACAATACTACTAATCGTTTCACCACGCTGTGTATCAATTAACTCGCCAATAACATTGGCTATCATAAAAGGTAAAGCTAATATCAATGCTAATACGAGCCCAATCGAAATTTCATAGATGAACACATCAACGAGGTTAATTTCATCCCATTGTATTTCAAGGGAAGAAAAAAAAGGCCATAAACCCAACGCAATATACATCACCACACAGTTTTTAATAATTCCGCCATTGAGCAGTTTATTACTTAAAAAAGGAAGTAAAAACATGACTGGCGCAATTCTCAGCCAAGCTAACGCTATTTTTATCAACCCCTCTTGAAAAACAAAATAGAGTGAGGACATCAGCGATAGCATTTCCTGATTCATCCGAACAACCCAATTGCAGGGATGGCTGCGGTTAAAGTCTCTAATGCAAAATTGATGACCTTATCGGATAACCAACCAGAGATCATAAAAAGTGAGCCAAAAACAGATAACAGCTTTATTCCAAAAGGGAGTGTTTGTTCCTGGAGCTGAGTAACTGTTTGCAATAACCCCACTAATAGTCCTACAGAGGTCGCGACAATAACCGGTATTGCCGATAATATTACGATCAATAACATCGTTTTATTACTTAAATAAACTATCTGATCCATCGTGTTTTCCGCTTTAATGCTGCGCTAATTCAATGTACTGCATCACCAGCCCTTTAGAGATTAGCGCCCAACCATCAATAGCAACAAATAGGATTAATTTAACTGGAATCGAAATTGTTACTGGGCTCATCATCATCATCCCAAGTGCCAATAAAATGCTGGAAATAACCAAATCGACGACCACAAAAGGCAAGTAAATATAAAAACCAATTTCAAAAGCCGATTTAATTTCGCTTAATGCATAAGCTGGTAATAAAGAAAATAATGTTGCTTCAGCTTCATCGGCACTGACTTCTGCTTCACTTCGACCCTGTTGTATTGATTCAAAAAAAGTGACTAACTCAGGGTCTGAATATTTTTTTAAGTAAGACTTATAGCCACCTAACCCGTTATCAACAAAGTGTTCAATTGACTCTGCATTACTAAAATCAACACTTTCTTGACGCATATGATTATTCACATCCTGTAATACTGGCATCATAACGAAAATAGAAAGTAGCAACGCTATACCATTTAATACCATGGTAGAAGGAACTTGTTGAACCCCCATCGCATTACGTACCATAATTAATACAATCGAGATTTTTAAATAACAAGTGCCTGCAGCAATAATAAATGGCAATAATGTTGAAAAGGCGATAATGACTAATAATGGAATTCCTTCTGGTATTGTTGGCATATTAAACTCTTTTATCACCTAAACTCACAATATGTGTGATTTCTAACCCTAGCTCATCACTATTGCCAATATAAATAAGTTCCCCTTCTGCTATAAGTTGTTTGTTGGCATAAACTTTAACTTCACGTTCTTTATTTTCACCAATAGAATAAATATAACCAGGCTCCATCTTTGAAAGCTCATCAACAGTAATATCGGTATGGCCTAAAACAAAGGTTAATTTAATATTCATATCTTTTACATTAAAGGGACGTACCGCTTCTTGCACTTCATTTTCTTCAGGAAGTACACATTCACTTTCATCTTCTGGCGCCACTAATTCTTCAATCATAAATAGTCCTTCTTCTTGCTTTTGATATCGTGCTAATGTCTGTCCTGTAACAGACATATTTAACTGTAATTGTTGGATACTCAGCACATCTCGTAATTCTATGGTTTGCAAAAGTTTGGCGCTAATATAGCTATATCCCAATATCCAATCAGCTTGCAATTTTAAATGGCCAACTATCTGACTCGTTTGTTGTTTTTTTTCTAAGCCTTCAATTGGCTCTGCTAATAATACTTCCCCAAGGTTAGTCTCCTTAACGATTAACCAAGGCTGGTAGTTAATACGCATATCATCAACTATCTCGACAGATTCACAACGGAAATCCTGGGAGAAAAATGTAATTCCGATATATTCAGAGGCAAATAATTCGCATAACTGATTGGTTGATAATAAATTCCATGCATAATGAACGAGTTTAGGCCAACGATAATGACACCAACTTTCAACTGCAACTAATGCGTTTATTTTCTGTGTTTCACTCACTAGTGATAATTGGAAATAACGAATACTGCGGCTAGATTGCTTTATTTGTGTATTAATTGAGTAACACTGCTGCCAAATTTTAAGTTGCTTTTCTTGAGAACTGATCCGTCGAATCTTCAACATAATTAATCTTCTTCTTGCTGTTGGTCATGCTGCTGTCGGTTTCGCTGCTGCTGGCGTTCATCTTCACGTCGGATCTGCACGCTGCTTTCATGGTTCAATAAATGTTTATTTTCATTCAATGCCAACTGGACGTCTCGGCTCGCTGTCGAAGCAATGAACTCCCCTTTAGATGCCAATTCAAATGTCACTGATGGGCTACTTTGCCACTGATTAAAGGTATAAATGAGACTGCGCCCCGTTGATTTTGGCTGTTTGCCTTCACTTAAAAATGGATTATTTTCCATGAGTTCCGGCATTTTATGAACTTCTTGCTTCTGTTGTGCAGCCTGTAGTGGTGCAGATGGCCGCATCGCTTCATTTAATGTTGTCGCTATGATATTGCTAGAAGAATCTATTTCTTCTACAGATAAAATTTGTGAAGATGTCGCCGGCTCTTGCGCTTCATTAGCAAAATAATGTGTAGGATTTTCAGATAATGAAATCTGTTTATTATTATCTAACGCGTTGGTTCCCTGTGATACAGCGGGCAGCATAAAGGGTTCATTTTCTGCAAAAACGAGCTCAAGCTGAGTGTCAACATGATGAGCGTTATTATCTTTAATACCTTGCTTAATACCCTGTTGATCATCCACCTGATGGGATACTAACTGCTGCCCCAGAAGGGAAGAATTATTTTTTAATGCCCCATCTTTCAATCGGTTATTTGTTCGTGAGGACATATTTAATGAAGTGGTATCAGATGAACTAATTGGTCGATGATGAATTGGCTTTAATAGCTCTTGACCAATTTCCTGTGGATTTACGGGTTTAATTACGGTTTTTGCTGCATGTTCCATATGTGGTTGTTCAGTTTTTATCTGTGGTTTTAACTGTTTTAATGTCGGCCTTAAAGTATTCTTAGACGCTAACTCCGCCAACGAACTTTCTACATTGAGCTGAGTCGTCCCACTTAATTGAAATTTATTTTTTTCGTATTGAACTGAATTATCGCTAACTTTTCCCTTTGCTCGCGGCGGGATATTCTGTAATGGAAAACCAACCATCATCGTGTTAAACAACGGAGTTTCATCTTCATCAGCAATATTTTGTTCAACTGAAATAATCGACGTCGCTGGCAGATTATTGTCAACGGTAGGTGTGCTAGTAATGTGATTAATATCATTATCTACCGCGAGATTATGAGGAATTTTAATCTGGTCCTCAATCCATAGTTCTCCCTGTAAGCTAATATTTTTATTATTACCTACGACTAATTCATCCATTTTTTCGGCTTGGCGTGTAGTCGTCAAATGAGCCACTGAATCAATGTTAAAATTTATATTCGCCACTAAATTATGGGGAATCTCAACCTGAGAGGTAATAAGAGAGCTATCCTGTAAGCTAATATTTTCATTATTATCTACAATTAATTCACCTACATTTTGGGATTTCCCCGAAGCCATCAAATGAGACAATGAGTTAATATCTAAGCTATTATCTTCCGTTAATACATCATGAAGTATTAACGGCTCAGCTTCTGTAATATTTAATTCTTTATTTTGGCCTGCCGTTAGGATGCCTTCACCAATATATACGTTTTCTTTCCAAGTAATAAGTCCCTTAGCTAAGTCGCTCAATTGCGATACTTGCTGCATAGAAGAAAGGGCTACCGGTAGCAAAATAGATATATCCTTTTGCTGATTTTGATCTTTATGACTGAACAACTTCACCATATTTTTGTCACTCACTGCTTTCGCCATTTTTTTTGTTATATTTTGATGACCAAATTCAGTGGAACTATATATTGATGGTATTGCTTCTCCCTCGATAACTACATGAGGTCCTTTGTCATTTGAGCTCGCTTTTATTACTGACATGTACGAATAACTCCTCAATTTCATTTTGTTGCTGAAGTTCTGATTTTAACCTTCTTGCTATACGTTGCTGCTTGAGATAATTTCGGAATTTCTCGCACTTATTACGTAAAATGAATGCACGTTTAGCAATTTCAGACTGCAGTATTTTATTTTTTGATATTTCAACTGTTATGGTTTCTATTTGAAATTCAAATTGGGCAATTTCGGCTAGAACCGCAGCCTTCAATCGCTGTCTTTCCCAAAAAGCAGTTCGGCTTAATTCTTCTGATTTTTCATAAGATGCAGTCTGTGTCGCCAGAACTAAAATACGCTGGCGAATATCCATACATTGTTGTTGCTGTTGCTTTATTATTGAATTTAATTGCGATTGTTCTTGTAATGTCCGGTCAAAACGTCGCTCAGTTAAAACCAATAAATTAGAAATCATTAAGATGCCAATTCATTGAGAATATTTAACATGTTGTCGAAATTCATCGGCTCATCCATGGCTTGTTTTAAGAAACCTTCAATTTGCTCTTTTTTATCTAAAGCTCGATCATTTTCATGACTTTCACCACGTTGATATTCACCTAGTTCAAGGTAAAGCTGAATCTGTTCAAGCCTTGAGATCATATCGCGCAAATCAATTGCACACCGGCGATGCTCTGGCGTTGTTACTTTTTGGAATACACGGCTAATACTGTGTAAGATATCAATCGCAGGATAATGCCCACGCCCTGCTAATTTGTGGCTCAAATAAATATGGCCATCCAGAATTGAGCGAATTTCATCACCAATCGGGTCCGCTTCCTCTTCGCTTTCTAATAATACCGTGTAAAAAGCCGTAATCGAGCCATGTTTTAGTTGTCCTGGACGCTCCAACAACATAGGAAGCTGTTCAAAAACAGAGGCAGGGTAGCCACGCCTTGCCGGTAGCTCTCCAGTTGCCAAAGCCACGTCTCGCAAAGCTCGCGCATATCGAGTCATTGAATCAACATACAACAGCACATTACGCCCACAGTCACGAAAATATTCAGCAATCGTAGTGGCAAGTAACGCTGCGTTACATCGCTCAATTGGTGGGCTATCTGAAGTCGCATAAATTAAAATAGTCTGTGCTGCATGAGGTGACTCTTTTAATTCTTCAATAAATTCAATAACCTCTCGACCTCGCTCACCAATTAAAGCAACGACATGAATATCCGCATGAGCATGGTTGATAATCATGTTCATTAATGAGGTTTTACCGCTACCTGCGGCAGCGAAAATACCAATACGCTGACCTAAGCCACATGTCAGTAAACTATCAATGGCACGTACCCCTGTTACCATCGGCTCAGCAACAGGCCGTCTTTGCGTAACACTCACCGGAGGGCTATCAATACGCAATAATTTCGTATTGAGCAACATTGGCTCAGCAAGGTCTTCGCACAACGCACCAACTTGTTCTCCTGCAGCATTAAAAATTTTACCCGCCAAATGTTCACCCACTTCAAAAACAAACGGGTAACCGCTCGGTCGAATAACCACTTCTCGCGTTAAACCTTGTGCGCGGCCTATTAAACTCAGTACCGTGAGCCCCTCTTTAAAACCAACAACCTGCGCTTTCGCAATAATATCGGGCTGCGTAAGAGAACGTTCGATAAAACAAATTTCACCAATAAAAACACCGTGTAAAGGCGCTTCAATTAGGCATCCATGAATGCGCGCAGGATGCGCGCAGAGATCAAATAACTTCATAATCGATTAAGAAATTAGGCTGTTAAGTTCATTTGCACGCTCAAAGAATTCTTCCAAACTATCTGAAAACAATTTAATATTATTTAAAGCTGATACTTTTAAAACAGCAGAAAGAACATAAGCATCATCCACAATATTCAATGCCGGTTGGCCTGGATAAAAATTATTTGGCGGATATTCTAATAATGATTTTAATACGGAGGCACTAACCGCATCTAAATGGCTATAGTTACAATTATCTAAACTACACCAAATGATAATATCGTCTGTAGATAGGTCAATATTAATTTCAGCAAAACCATGCATTTCAAACTGAATATTAGAATGACAATCTAACTGTGAGTTAACCAGATCGCTGCGTCCCATGGTGTTTAAATACTCATTAAGCATTTCTACAAATCTATACTTCATTAGGTAATCCTTATATTTTGAATATATTTTAATTATTCAACATATTTAATTATATTGAATTCAGTTGCTTTATTTGTTAATAAAGCCGATTTTTTGATTATATGGTTTTAACCACATTGACCTTGACCATTTCAGAAACTTCATTAAAAGAAAGTACTTCTAACTCAGGGAAACGGCCTTCTAAGATTTTTTTGACAAAACGACGGATATCAACAGGCACTAAAATGTTCACATCCCTAACTGATAAAAAACTATTTTCTAAAGCAAGTTCTGCTGCCTGTATCAACTCATTGGTTTTTTCGGGTTCAAGATGCAAATACACTCCACCAGAAGCCTGCCTAATCCCTTGACGTATCGTATCTTCTAACTCTGAGTTAATCATGAGGACATTCAAGCGCCCATCGACAGAAAAACGAGATGAAATATAGCGAGCCATTGAACTTCTTACGTGCTCGACTAACATTAAACTGTCTTTTTCTTTTGGTACCCACTGCACTAAAGTTTCAATAATCAATTTCATATTACGAACTGATATTTTTTCCATTAATAAGCGTTGAAAAACTTCGGTGACTTTTTGTACCGTGGCATGGCGATAACATTCTTTTAGTAATTCTGGGTACTTTCTTTCAAGGTCATCAAGTAAATTTTTCGTTTCTTGAATACCAAAAAATTCATTAATAAATCTCAGCAACAAAGTACTGACACAATCAATGGCTTCTGTCACATCGTCTCGAGCCATTAAACCCAGCTGTTCAATGTTAGGTAAATCCTTTTGTTCAAACCACGTGCTCACTGAACCATATTCATCCGTAAATTTAGTCAATGACATACCAAGGTATTCAGGTTCATCATTGATAGTCAGTAAACGATACCCATGGAAATAGATATCATATTCTCCAGCCTTAATCTCATTAATTAATACCACTATTTTATTGTCAGGAACAATCGGTGAATAATTTATCGCAACATCTGGAACTCTATATCCATAACGAATAAAAATATCTTTTTTCATTCTGGATAAAAATTTATTATCCTCTAAATGTTTTTTATATTTTTGATTAACAGAAATAATAATCGGTAATGTTTCTGGAATATATTCATCTTCAATAGCTCTATTTTCTCTTTGAGTTTCACCTTCTGTCACATCTGGATTAATGATTTCAGCTTCACCCTTAACTGGTTTTTGCTTATTTTTTTGCTTTTTAAAATACCTGAAAGCAAATAACCCAATAAGAAGCCCTGATAGTAGTAAAAATATAATGGTTGGAAAACCAGGCAAAAAACCCATAGAAAGCACAATAAATGCTGTAATTAAAATCGTGAAGTCATTCGCAAATAACTCTGAAACAATATTTTCACCTAGGTTCTTATCGTTACCGCCTACTCGAGTCACAATAAAACCAGCACTGATAGAAATGAGTAATGCAGGAATTTGAGCGACTAAACCATCACCAATAGTTAATAGGGAAAACGTATTTAGTGCAGTTGAAACATCCATGCCTTGCTGAGCTGTACCAACAGATATGCCACCAATTAAGTTAACAAAAATGATGATAATACCCGCAATCGCATCCCCTTTAATGAATTTCATCGCACCATCGAAAGAACCAAATAACTGGCTCTCTTTTTCAAGATCGCCTCGCTTCTCTTTAACTGTCGCCTCATCAATCACACCAGCGCGTAAATCCGCATCAATACTCATTTGTTTACCAGGCATCGCATCAAGGGAAAAACGAGCTGCGACTTCAGCAATACGTTCAGAACCTTTCGTAATAACAATGAACTGTACAATGGTGACAATCGCAAATACCACCATACCAACGACTAAGTTATCCTGAATAACAAATTCACCGAACGTGGCGATAATATCCCCTGCATCTGCTTCTAATAGAATTAAACGACTGGTACTAATTGATAGAGCCAATCTAAACAATGTACTAATTAATAAAATAGAGGGAAATGATTGAAAATTTAATACCCGAGTTATATAAAAAGAGCTCATAAAAATAAGCACGGATATCATAATATTTAAGCCAATTAATAAATCGACTAATATAGTTGGCAATGGAATGATCAACATCGCAATAACCATTACCATGATAACTAATACCATCAATTCTGGACGATTACGGATTTGTAATAAAAATCCGGTTATACTTTTCATGGGATAATTTTCCTATCACACTATGGCTGTCGGTGTAGTATTTGCTCTTGCACCATAATTTGGTCCATGAGTTCTTTTAATTGTTCAATAAGTTCGTCTCGTGCTTCCATTGACTGAAAGACATTGATCGGAATAACTGCGAAAGCTAGTAATAACAGTTGTAAAAACCTGCCACACATATCCGAAGTCATCACTTTCAGTTTTTCAGAAATAAAAGCCATAATCGCTATTTCAAAACCAACTTGGCTACGAATACCATGGGTAAATAATTGACTAAGCTCTTTTTCAATTTTTGATTTGTTTGATTTTTCATTGAGCCGAAAAAAACCAGATTGAAAGAATTGCTGGCAGAATACATAATCTAAAGATTGCAGTTCTCGTAACCGACCAACACGATTAAAAAAACTTCCAAACTCACTAATATTTAAGTCGCCTAATGGTAACGCTTGCAAATCACAAGCTAGTGCTCGTCCAAGATAACGCATCATATTCTCACGCTCTTGAATTTCCATTTCTTCGACCCATTGTTCATATAAGTAAATAACAGGCCCGTCATAGCTGATAAATTCACGGTACAGCGAGCGCAAATTCCCAGCACTGGAATGTAATTTTTCAGCGAAAGCTTTTGCGATTAATGCAACATTAACCCCTGCTTGTGCATGACGCTTGGTATCTTCCGCTTGTAATAATTGTTCTAAAGCTTCAAGACTTTCAATTTGTTCTTTTTTTAATTTTTTACGATTAATTAATGCAGCAAGTACCATTAGTAAATCACTGGGATCAGTAAAAAACTGCAATAAAAATGCCCGTAATTGTTTTGGTGTCATCAGTTGCTTATTAAGCAAGCCTTCGATATGCAATACTTTGTCATCTGCATCTTTATCCAAAATGCGTTCGGCAAACTGCATCCATTCTTCTTCGCTGCCCTTCTTAGAACTTCCTCGGCGTACATGGCTTGCCGCTAACATCGACATCGATGCATATTCACTAGAGCTATCAATGACACCAGCACCACGTGCTACTTCATCGGAATCATCACTACTGCTACTCACAGGTGCACGACTTTTGTTTTGAGTATTAACTGAAAAACGGTTATTAAAACTCAGTGGTGTTATTGCCATGACTCACTCATGTATTGTTGAAGAAATTGGACCGTACCGTGCAACTGGCTATCATGGGTGGTGATCCGCGTCATTTCAGAAAATTGTCGCCCATCCCATCCTTCATTTTCATCCAATAAACGCGGCTGGATTAAAAATAACCGAACCATCTTCTGTTGATTAGTCGATGAATGACTAAATAACCCTCCCACATAAGGAAGATCGCCTAAAAAAGGAATTTTGCTTTCATTTTCAACATACTGCTCACGTGTATAGCCACCGATAAGCAAACTACTGTCTTTTGCAATACGCGCAACTGTGTTAATACTGGTTCTGTTAACGGCAGGTAACCCTTCTACGCTGGATGTTTTACCCATGCTATCGCGATTTTCTGCACCATCTTCAATATTGACTTCCATTTCAACGTTATTACCGGCAGAAATACGCGGCATTACACTCACCATGGTTCCATAAGTCACCTGCTCAAGAGTTGCAATACGTTCGCCTTGTAACTTCGCATAAAAACTCGTGTTATTATCAAATAACGCAGGAATATTTTCTTGAGTTAACAGGACAGGGCGAGAAACAATATGTCCATTACCACTTTTATTTAACGCATCAATTTGCAGTAAAAATTGCTGGCTATTTGACAATGTGCTGCGATTAAACGAAACCGAACCCGTTCCAGTACTAAAAGTACCGACTTCCCAATTAACCCCTAAATTATCTAATTCAGAACGTGTAATATCGATTATCCAAAGTGATAATTCCACTTGGCGACGGCGCATATCTAAGGTATCAACTAACTGCCGAACATAACGAATTTGCTCTTGGCTACCTTTAACGATCAAGCTATTGCTATCAGGGTGTGCTACCAAAGAAAAAGCGCTGTTAGACGGTTTTTTTGTTACCATCATCGGCTTATTCCCTGAAGATGGTGAATCACTAATTGGTGCATCCATTAATTCGTCTATCGAATCTCCTGTTGGATTAATTGGTGTTGGTGGTGGTTGAATATGTAATATTTCATCTGGTGAAGCTCCCTGTTTAAACAAAGAATTAATGACTGTTAATAAACCAGGGATCGTAATGTTTTGGCCACGTAATGAATAACTTCTATCCGTTACTGATGCGTGTTTTAATGGAATAATAGCCACTTCGCCACTAGATAGCTCCTCTTTCCTAATCTGTTCTGCAAGATATAAAGATGCGGCTTTAATTAGTTCAATATACAGTGGCGGACCCGAAACAAATAATAACCGTTCACCTTCTTGTGAACGTACAGGAAACCGCGAATCATAAATTCCATTTCGTTGAATATAATTAAGCAGCTGGTTACTACTGACATTATTTGTTGGAATAATTGCGCTACGCATTTCACTATTATCGTAAATATAAATACTCGCACCATCGTCATACCACACTAATGCAATTCGCCGAGTTAATGCTTTAAACATTTCATCTGCATTAGCCAAATTAAAATTACCAGTTACTTTTTTTTGAGCGGCTAATTTGCTCAGAATAATCGGTTTATTTAAACGCTCTGCGACCGCATCAAAAACCTTACCCACCGCAATATTATTTGCGACAAAGGTATCGTGGTTTTTTGACTGTGTAACTGGTTCTGCCACAATAATTTCTGCTTGGGCCGAATAGAAATTCATACTCAGTAAAAACAGTGTTAAACCTAACACTCGATTTTTTTTACTGCTCATATAATGTTGCTCCAATATGCCTAATTTCTGATGGTGTTAGGCCTAACTCTTTTTTAATATCATTAGTAAAATGAGATGCTGAACAATAACCCGCTTCAAGCCCTACATCTAATATTGAATCATCACTTTCAATTAGCTGTAGAATTGCATTGGCCATCCGCACACTCATAATTTTCCGCTTTGCCGTTTTATTAAAATTTTCTCGATAAAGCTGTCTAAAATAAGAAGCTGATATACCATAACGTGCACATAACTGATTAATATTGACGTTTTTATTCTCTTGAGCTGAAGAGAGAATAAATCGCATCATTCCATAGGCTTCGTACCGCCTGAGTATTTCGCACCAGCTATCAAATACAGGATGATTTCTAATAATTAAATCAATCACTACATTTTTGATTGATACCATTAATGAAAAGTCTTCAATTAATTCGATATATTCATTATTGTTATTTTCATCGGCTTCCAGCTTTTTCTTTTGCGCAAGGAATGCTTGCCCCATTGCGGTATCAATAACTGCTAAAATTTCGACTAATTCTGATAAATCCATTGAGTATAACTTCCAATTTGACTTATCTAGCGCATTCCATTCATTTTCTTGGCAAATAAATATAGCCTGACGTTCTATCAAAATATTTAAATTTGAATATATAGATTTATAAATAAAAGGCGTTGTGACTCTTTTCGGTATAGCCAAGACCAATTTGTCTTGTAATGAAAAATCACAGCCTCTACTTTCTAATAATGTTGCAATATCTTTATTTGACATTATATATAGGCCTTATCCACGTAATGTTGTGTACACAGAGTGAGCGATAAGAAAAAAAGCCTCAAGGGAATACTCAGGAATCATTCATACTTTCTATTACAAGCTAAAGGTGTGAATGAATAAGATCAATTCAACTGACAATAAAAACATTTATTGATTTACTTGCCACCAATAACGAGAACCAGCCAATCCATAATAAAATGAATTTAATTCCATGAGATTATCTTTATGAGTGATACAAATAGCCGCACATGTATAGTAAAAATTGCTAGCGGCCCAATGAGCGGCCAAGAATTAATGGTTAATACAGATAGCAATCTGATTATCATTGATAACGGCTTAGATTATAAAACTGACATCAATGATGATGGTTTCACAACCTACTCCATTCCAAGCGATGGCACTGCCTGCGAATTTTCAATTATTACTGCAAGTCAACACTCTGAAAGTGGTCTAGCCATTCAACTAAATGATAATGGATTAAGTACCGAGATCCCTATTGTTTTTCAGCAGCTGCTTTTAGCGGATATTTTTCCTATTGTGATCAAAATGCAGGATACTGAGTGGCAACGCCCTCAAATACCTGAAACCTTACAGACTTCAGAGGTTGAAAATTCATTATCTATCGTTAAAGCTAAAGTAAAAAAACCAGCTAAACAAAAATCAAGCCTTTTTAATAAACAAACTATGTTGGTCTTTTTCTTGACTTTATTTTCAATATTTATTGTTTACACTATATTCCAATATATTCCAGCACAAAGCACCGAGAAAAAAGTAAAAGCATTAGAGCAAATACTTCAAGGTAGTCAATATCCCGTTATCGTAACCCAAGGTATTAGTAATGAAAGCCTTATCCTAGTAAAAACACAGCGTGACTCTGATTGGAGTATGCAGCGCCTAGTTAAAGCTAAATACAATGAAAAATTCTCAATTAAAATAGTAAATAAGCTTGAACAAGAAATTGAAAATAAACTTATTGAAATAGTACCAGACACATTAAAGGTAGAGCTTACCAATCCATGCAAACCAATAATCGTGACTATAGATAACAACAATTTAATTAATGAAGAAAAAAATATTGATAAGTTACTTTCTAGCTATTTTAGTTGCTATATAAAAAGTGAAATAAAAAAGATCAGCTTTGGTGAATTATTACAAAAAGCAGAGTTGGGATTAACAGAAAGTAATGTTAAATGGCGTAAAATAACTAAAGATAAGAAAGTTATCTTTATCATAAAAGACAGTTTAAATGACAATCAAACTGCTTCTTTAATTAACTTCACAAATTCATTTTATAATCAATGGGGAGATAATCATATTCAATTCTCAATCTCCCTTGCCAATAATGAGCTTGTAGGTAAATCATTTGTCACCAATGCTAACGGCTATATTTTATTAGGCAATAACCATTGGTTTTTTAATTCAATCAGTTTTTAATTAACAACCCGTTAATTAATATTGTTTTTCAAATAAAGAGGAAACAAAAAATGGCAGTAATTCCAGGTTTAGATGTCGATGGAAAATGGATTGCATCCGATCTAGAAAATTTAGGTACTAGCAAAAATAATATGGGTATGATCTATCGTACATCGGCCAGTATTAGCGATAAAGCAAAACAATTCGGCGATGAGTTAAATACAATTCTTGCTGATAAAACATTAGAAGTCGATAACCCACTAGTGCTGGCGAAAATCACCGCCATGAGTGGTAATTATAATATGGCACGCCAATTACAGAGTAACTTTATGAAATCCATTAAAGATACTGACCAAGCTCTTATTCGTAACGTTTAATATTCAATAGAGCATCATTCACGATGATGCTCTACCTTCACTTAGGAAATACATTATGTCGCCTATTACTTCAAATTTATCGATGATAAATTCCACAGAGATAGCCTCAGAGATACCGTCATCAATCCCCATTGCCGATAAAGTTAAAGAGCTTTTTGCAGAATACAGCGCATCAACGAGCCAAGAAAGAACTGCATTAATGAATAGTGTCAATAGCATTGACCCAAGTAACCCAGTTCAATTACTACAATTTCAAAATCGTGTCGGTAAATACAGCCTTGCTATGAATATGATTAGCACACTAACACATAAAAGTGTTTCTGCGATTGATACCGTTTTAAAAGCTCAATAAACCATGAATATTTTAAAAAAATTTATCTTAATTAGTTTTGTTGGTTTATTAATGGGGTGTGATAACCAATTATTACTCAGTCATTTAAGCCAAAGACAAAGTAACGAGGTATTAGCCATACTCCAAGAGCATGGTGTTGAGGCTACGCGTAAACAAGATAATAAAAACGGAGATTCCATTCGTGTTCAACCAAGTGACTTTGTTATTGCGGTAGATTTACTACGCCAATATAACCTGCCCTCAAAAGAACCCGTGGAAATTATCCAAGCATTTCCTGGTGACTCTTTAGTGGCCTCACCACAGGCAGAACGTACCCGCTTGCTTTCTTTAATTGAACAGCGCCTTGAGCAATCGCTACTTACCATCCCTGATATTATTAACGCACGTGTGCATGTTAGTTATCCATTAAATGGCAATAATCCGACTAAGCAAATGCAAAATGTTTCCAGCTTGGTGACCTATTCTGGGAGTGAAGACCCCCAAATGATGATGCATAAGATTAAACTGTTTCTAACGAACAGTTTTGCTGAAGCAAATTACGATAATGTCTCAGTCGTGGTCGTCAATCGCCCGCCGTTGCAATATCAAGTTAAGCCTGAGCCTGAACATACATTTAACCCAGTCATAATCAGCTCAATTATTGCTGCGATGGTCATTCTTTTGGCTATTTTATTATTGCTGTGGCGACAGCTAAGTAACACTAAATCAGTTACTAATTTGGCGGAGAAACCTGTTGATGGCTACGCTGAATAATCTACTTATTGCACAAGAAAATATTTTTCTCGCTCCAGGCAGCTATTTCCATAGTGATTTTAATGGGGTTGGATATAACGACTTTCCTCCTATACTGCAACGTAAACATAACCAGCAATTGATTCAGCAATACTCATTGCCTTTACCTAACGAGAAAACGCCCTTGTTACCCAAAATATTATCTGAACATTGGGCTTTATTACCGGAGGTAGCGTTAGGTTTAGGGGTTTTGTTACACGCTGAACCGCTTCCTTGGTGGGTTGAACTTTCCAAATATCGTGTCTTACATACACGCTTGAGCCGCCCACTTTGGCAATCAGAAAATCAACCTACAACTTCACCACAGGTATTAACTGCCCTTGGGGCACAACAATTATTGATGTGTTTAGCCCCCTTTGGCACCGCTTATACCCTTCGAGCTAAATATATGTTTAGCCTTGAAACTCAGCAACTTATACCCTCATCAGTAAAAACGATGCTACCTTGGAATACTATTGAAGAGACATGCCGTTATGTCAGAGAAAACACTCCTGAATGTTAAACAGACAATGTCTGAGAAAGTTTTGATCAAATATCACGCATTAAGCGCGGATAGATACCACAAAAACGTCACTCAACAAGCTCAAAAAAAAGCGAGTACGTATTATCAACATGCGAAGCAACAGCAAGAAAATATTTACCAAACAGCTTATCAGCAAGGTTATAACGACGGTATTAAACAACTATTAACTGACTTTATTCACGTACTAGAAACTAGTGAAATTCAGTACCAAGAAAATATCAGTCACAGCAAAGAACAGCTGATGAAAATATTGAATGACATTTTTGGTAATAATGAGCTACAAGAAATGGTTGCTGCTTATTTTGAAAAGCAATATGCAAAAGTGGCAAATACCACATTACATCTACCAACGAGAATGCAAGCTCGTATTGCCCAAAGCGGTTCTGATATGAAACTGTCAACTGCTGCTGATAATACAATCGCCTTAGAGGTTGATAATAAAATTACCTATTTTTCCCCTATTACCGCCTCTAAAAATATTTTTCCTCATGTATTTTCTGTTCCAACACAATGCCAAATTTTAAAAATGCATAAAAAGGTCTATCAAAACTTAATAACTACAATAAATTCAATATCGGAAGAGCATAAAGATGCTGACTAATCTACAAACTAAGGCTATCAATCTTCAACACAGCGGATCTCAAATCCCCCCTGAAAATATTCAAAATAAAATGACTTCATTATGGCAGGAAAAAAATATGGATAGTAAAAAAATAGAGTTATCCCCTAAAGAAAAAAATAAAATTAGCAAGTTTATTGATGAACTTAAATCAAAAGAAGATAAAAAAATATTTTTTTCTCACGTATTTAAGACGATGATTACATTGGGAAGAGATGAAAAACAAAACTTTATTTCCGGTGTTAGTCAAATATTACAATCATCAAGTGACCCTGAGTTAGTTTCATTAAATAAAAAATTTAATCGCTCACTCAGCCATTATATGGCTATCAGTTTGATGAGCGCTCCTCTTAGCAACCAACTTCGTCATAATATGACTAATATTAGCTTGGAAGGTAACGATGGGGAGGAAGACGAGCTAATAATCTAATATTTATTCTCATCATTTCTTTTACCATATATTTTTCATTCTCCGACTAATATTTATAGGCTTAGTATGTTTTTTTAATATTCTAAGCCTATTTTTTTGACAAAAATCAACAAATATAAAAAATACAAATAAAAATTGATATATGCCGCCGGTAAATATTGTTTAAATTCATCTCATCGAAAAACATGAGTTCAATATCAAAAAACGATTTTATTTTTATATATTTTATCTGAGTTCGTTTTTTATATTGAAATACATTTCATCAACAATCAGGATAGATATAAATTATGACCGATTTATCAACAGTACAAAGTTTCATGGATAACATTGACTATAGTGAAAAAGAATCAATGGTTCTCTTGTCCGGGCATGTCGTATATGACCCACTAAAACGGACACTTTCTCGCGAAAAAAAAGTTATTAACCTTTCTGAAAATGAATCATGCTTACTAAAATTATTACTAATAAAAACAAATAGTAAAAGAGAAGTCATGTATGAAATTTGGGAAAAGAGAGGCACTATCGTAACGGAAAGTAGCTATTACAAGCTTGTCAGACAACTGCGCCAGTCCTTTAAAAAAGTCGAGCTTGATGAAAATTTAATTATGACTTTACCTCGAATTGGTATTTTATATACAGGGGAAAAATCAGAAATGCCGACACTTTCTAAACATGATACAAAAAAAAGCATTTACACCTATATGCGATATTTTTTCCAGAAGATGTTTATTCGCTCATCACTATAATTAGATTTCGCTAAAGAGAAAATATAATGTTAAATATTAGTCCCAATTTTTCAAAAAAATACTTTATTTCATTATTCGTACTTTTTATAGCTTTCATGCTATCCGCTTGTAGCAATAATTTAATGAGTTATTTTACACAAACTCCCACTTACCATATCAATGGTAATATTTATTCGCATTCTTACGATATTCCTGAAAATGCTACAATCACGCTGTCGTTGACGTCAATACAACAGAATGAAAATAATGCAAAGTCTAATCTGGATTACAGTTTTAAAACACAAAGTGCTGGACGTAGTATCGCATTTACAGTTGCTCTTCCTGAAGAATTTCAATCCAAACGATATACCTTAGGAATGAGTGCCAGAGTTGAAAAAGATGGTGAATTAATCATGATGAGTAATAAGCTTAGTCCAATACCTGAGAATTTATCTGAAATAGTATTACTTCCTGTAGCTGCTATTCAGCAATAGCAACACTCATTCCACCAAAACTAATTAAAAATATTCTATCCCCTCTTAATGGGGAATTATATTTACCGGCACTCAAACCAGCTCGAAATCCTTAACGTTGCCAAGTTGGTTATTAAGCTTCACTCATTGGGTTCTTCTAATAAATGTGGGAAATCGGCTATCGAGCTTTCAATCGCTCGTTTCGCCAAACTTTCTAGTGAGCTAAATAACTGTTCTGCCTCTTGTTCTGGTAAGTCCGCCGCTAAATAATCATTCCACTTATTTAGTTTAGAATTTAACTCATTCACAATCATTTTGCCAAGTGATGTCAACGAAACATGATAAACCCGTTTATCAACTAAGCTATTCGTTTTGGCAACCCACCCCTTAGCTAAAAATTTGCTCACACCTCGAGTCGTCACGGATTTATCCACAACCATAGCTTTTGTGATCTGCTCTAGTGTCGATGCATCATACTGATCAATATGTAAAATCATCAAACACTCAATGGCATTGATACCATAAGGCTCCCCCATCCATTTCATATAATGGTGAGCTGCTCGGCTAATCACCCCAAATACTCGAGCCTGTTCAGTACGCATAGCCCCTCTTTAGTTGATTTTATCAACTAATTAGTTAATAATCACCCTGATTTTAGTTGATTTTATCAACTAAATACCTTTTTAACACGCCAAATTTACTCATATTCTATGTCACAAATAATAACGTTACTGAATTCCTTAGGATTTAACCTAGCACGCTTTCGTTTTGCTGCCATTACTGCTTGTGCATCAATTTCCGCGCTGTTTATCGCACAATATTTAGAGTTGGTTCACCCTCAATGGGCAGCCATGACTGTCTGGGCTTCAGCCCAGCCTTGGCGTGAAAATTTACTGGAAAAAAGTTGGTGGCGTTTCGCAGGAACAGTCATTGGCGTGCTAGTTGGCATCATATTAATTCAACTACACATTATCAACCCGCTATTATTTATCGTAGGGCTGGCATTATGGTTAGGAGCATGTAGCGGTATTGGTCAACTGCAAAAAGGCTTTGTGGCCTATGGTACCTTTTTAGCTGGTTATTCAGCGGTCATGGTCAGCATGCTAAGTGTCCACATTACAGATAGCCTGTTTATGGTTGCATGGGATCGGCTATGGACTATCCTTGTTGGCGTTCTTTCTGCGGTGGTTTTCAATTTTTTATTTACACCAAAACGTGAACAAGAACCTGTTATTACACTTAAAAACCAAGTTGATACGCTGTTTTATCAAATTTTGCATCACACACTTGAGAGAAAAAAAACAATTAAGTCACAGGAAATTGACCAACTCTGGCAAGTGATGACAAGTTATGAGGAAATTCTAGAGACTAACCGCATCGGCTGGCATTACCACCGCAAACAAGTTGCTAAAGCGCGGCAAAAACTCATGATACAAAGCCAAATATTATTACATTTAGATAAATACCAATCTATTGCTCCCTTTTATTTTCCTGCGCAAGAGCCAACTGATACTCAATGGAAACACATTTTGTCACTGTGCCCTAATGGGGTACTTAAAATGCTGTTAGTCCCGCTTTACTATGCTACTTTTGGTAAATCAATCAAGAAGATAAATAAAACCGACAAATTAAAACTCCACCAAGATAAAATTTCAGCGTGGCATGCCTTTGCCCGTTCATTTATGGCAATCGCTGTAGTTGGCTTGTTATGGCTATGGACACAGTGGCAAGCTTTGGCTTATCTCACACTCGGTATGTCGGTGATGTTGGCGCTATTTGCTTCCCTTGATTACCCCGCAAGATTCATGAAAAATATTTTTACAGGGCAATTATTTGGTGCTATTGCCGCGTTAATCTGTACATGGTGCTTATGGTCATTTGCCTCTTCATCATGGCAAATGACCTTTTTCATTATTCCTGTGATTATTAGCGGCGTTATCATTTTTTCCCATAACCGCCTAATTTTAATTGCTTTTGATTACATCATGGTTTCGTTGATTTTACTGCAACCATCTTATCCTTTTTCGCTTTCATTCCCTCAAAGCATAGGTAATGCTATTGCGATAGTTTCAGGCCCATTAGTTGCAATGGCCGCTTTCGCGTGGGTTTACCCAACCAACCCGACCAAACGCTACCAGCAGTTAATGTATCTCTCTGAGCAACAATTTAAACAGGGAATCACAACCTTGACTCAAGGAAATAAGCCCTCCACAACCCAATTTATGCACCGTTTATTTAGTGGGTTATTGCTAGCAAAAAAAGCAAATCTTCCTGACTCACCGATATTCGATTTTTTTATTACTCGGCAAAGTATTTGGTTATACCTACTTATTGTACACAAGCAATTTGCACATCATGCATCAAAGAAGAGAGCCCTTATTGCACTTGAAAAACGTATTCAACAAAATCGTTTTGATTTGAAGAAAATAGCCACTCTCTTTCGGCATTTACAGCGTAACGAAAGTGATAATGAAGAGCTTGAGCAACTCGATAAATATGTGAAACACTATATAAAAAAGGGATATTGCCAAAAATAAAGCCAGACTTCATGCCACAATCATGCTGTAGATGGCACGATATTATTTGGTGGTGCAGGTTTTAAAAATAAAATAAGCACAAGTACAGCAATGGCAATAACAAGTGTCAGATTAAAGCCATTAATAAATGCCCCTACATGGGCTTCTCGAGTCACTAAAGACAATATATCAATACTTGTGGTATGAGAACTTAACTTAGCTTCACCAGTTTGAACTAATGCACGCTTTGCATCGAAAGATCCATCAAATGTAATGCGTAAATACGTGTTCATTAGTGCGCCAGCTAAAGCTGGCATTAATACTCTTGCAATTGAAACATAGGCACCTAAATGTAATGCAAATTGTGGCTGCATATTCACAACAAATGAGGAAATCAAACCAATTAACACCAAGCACTCGCCAATGGATTGTATCGTCAATAAGGGAACAAATTCATCAATCCTCCATTGATAATCCAGCTGCATTCCTAGTACACAGCTGTACCCAATAAAAACCACGCCAACGATCATCAATAATCGTGCATCAATACGTTTGGCAAGCCAGACTGCCACGGGGCTAAACAATAAATAGACGATAAACGCAAAATTGGTAATTTCACCAATTTGATATGATTTTAATCCGCCAATAGAAGATAAAAATGATGGAATAAACAAGGAATTAGCTAGCATTAAAACCCCGTATAAACACGCAATAATAAAACAAATACATAAATTGCGATTTGTTAACCAACGTGGGTGAGCAAAGGTATTATCAAAATATAAGGCTCGTATCATAAAAATGCCAAATAAAATAACACTGCTAACTAGGCTAGAAATAATAAATCCAGAGTCACTCCAGCCTAAGGTTTCCCCCTGAACAACGCCAACATACAGTAACAATAAACTACAAATTTTAAGTATCATTCCTCCCCAATCTGTTTGAGCGTATAGCGCCTGATTAATCTCACTTAACGGTAGCCCTTTCCATGCCAATATAAAAATAAATACAGTAAAAAATGCACATCCCCAATACAGCCATTGCCACCCAATAATGTCAATAAATGCTCCTGATACCCCAACTCCAACATCCATTCCTAGAGAAACTCTTAAGCTATAAGCCGCCATGACAATTAACCACATACTCGGTTGTAAATTCCTTAGCGCTAAGGAAATTGTCATGGGTAAATAAACGCCTAAATTAAATCCAATAATACTATGTACCACTAATAACTCTGCTAGCCCATAATTCCCTGCAATGAAAGGAAAACAGCAAAAAATACCTAATAGAGTAGCACTCGTCGCCATGAGTATTCTTTCTGCACCAAATACCACCATAAACCAAGGTGTTAATGTCATACTCGCTAATTGTGCAGCATTTAAAGCAATATTTAGCCATGTTCCCTCTTGCACATCGAGTGCAAATACTCCTCGAATATCTGCCAATGAAAGGGAAAACATACGAATAAATAATGTTGACAAAATAGCACCTAAAAATACAGAAACCACCGCTAACAAGGGTCTTATTTCCTTTGTTCCTTGAAATAAGTTGGCAAACATCTTATTCACCTTTTTTATCCGTACTTTGAGTATCGATATTAACAACCACGGACATACCTGGGCGGAGTCGTGTTAAATTATTCTGCCCAGATAAAAAATTAATATAAACAGGGATGCGTTGAACAACTTTAGTAAAATTCCCGCTGCTATTATCAGCAGGAATTAATGCTGACTCGCCACTGCTTTGTGCGCCAATATCACGCACAACCCCTTTAAATATAACGTCAGGAAAGGCATCAACCGAAACAGAAACAGTTTGCCCCGTATAAACATTTTTGAGTTGGGTTTCTTTTAAATTAGCAATAATATAAGGGATTTTATTGGGTGTCACAGTGACAATTTCTGTTCCTGGAGTCACGAGGCTACCAATATTTAATTTCACTTTATTAAGTTGCCCATCAAACGGAGCTGTAATGGTCGCATAGGAGACTTGTGTCTCTGCTTGTTTGAAATTTGCCAAAGCCACATCTCGTTCAGCAATTCGTATTTTTTCTTGCTGATTTAATACATGCCGTGACTGTTTCGCCTGTTCCCACTGTGCTTTCGCTGCCAGCTCTAACTTAATTAACCGCTGTAAATCCGAATTAGCATCCAAATAATTTTGCTGAGTGATCGCCCCACTACTAATTAATGATTTTCGCAGTAATGGGCTCCGTTTCATTTGTTGCACTTCAATAGTTGCTGCTTGATAACGATTCAATAGCATTTCAACAGTAAGGTCTTGTTCTTTAATTTCATTGGCTAAATTACTTAATTGCTGTTGAGCTTTTTGGTAATTAGCTTGCGCGATCTCTTGCTTGAAACGCTCTTCTTGATTATTAATTTCTGCTATGACATCGCCGTGTCGAACAAATTGGTAATCATCAACTAAGATACGAGAAACATAGCCTGTCATTCGTGATTTTAATATCGCTGAGTCCGCTTTAATATAAGCATTATTTGATTCTTGATAACGTCGACTACCTTGCCATTGCCCCCAATTTAAAGTCGTCAAAAAAATTAAACAACCAATGCATAACACGCTAAGCCAAGGCGTGAGAAAAATTATCTTTTGTGAAAAAGTGTTCGCTTTTTTTGTTGTCATTGGACTAACCTCAATCCCACTCAGTAACCCTATTAAATATTTTCAATAGAATAAATATCATCATCAATCTAACAACGTTAGGCTGATAAAGTATGTTAAACTAACACTGTTAGATAATAAAGTGCTAAATGAGAATTATTAATGAGAACTCCAAAAATCACACGTTTACAAGTACTTGAAACAGCATTGACCCTACTTAATACAGAAGGAATAGAAGGGTTAACCATGCGGAAGCTTGCTGATGCGCTAAATATTAAGGCCGCATCACTATATTGGCATTTTAGTAACAAGCAGGCTTTACTCGAAGGTATGGCTGACCATATTGTGGCAATGGTGGCTGTGGATTTTCCATATCGCAGTGATTGGGTAACCAACCTTATTGAAATCACATCGCAACTAAGAAATGCATTACTGCAGCACAGAGATGGGGCTCGCGTTTTTGCTGGAACATATGTTATTTCTAAAAATGTACTACGCATTAATAATGCTTTGATCAAGACTTTTATGCAGACAGGAATATCTGCAGAGAAAGCAGCTAGTTGCACTATGACCGTATTTTATTTCATTTTAGGTTGTTGTATCGAGCAACAAGCTTCCACCTTTTCAGCAGACAGTGATTTAATCAACAAAGAATCTGAGTTTAACCAATTATCTAAAGATAAATATCCCTATACATGGGAAGCTAAAGAAATGTTGTTTGCTAATAACTACGATGTTAGATTTGCTGACGGGCTACAGCTAATTATTAAAGGATTAAAAAATTAAGATCCTAAGGGCAACATTACGATGCCCTTAATACTTTATTTCAGGCCTAATCGTTTAGCTAGTCGATGTAAGTTAGCAATATCTAAAGATAATTCTCTAGCGCATGCAGACCAATTATGATGGTTTTGTTCCAGTACTTGTGTTATGACTTTACGCTGAAAGTCATCTGTTGCTTCACGTAAGTTTTTAGTTAATGGTATTACTTTCTTTGAGGTTTCCGTAAACTCGTACTCATTGTTATCAAAGATAAAAAATTGAGGCTGTAAGATAATATCACCAGTGTCAATTGAGGCACGAGCAAGGACAACGGCACGATGAATCGCATGTTCCAATTCACGTACATTTCCTGGCCATGAATAGTTGAGTAAATACCGTTGTAATGAAGAACTCAGCACCACACTAGATAAACCAAAACGCTGACGATATTGCTCACAAAAATATCCAGCTAATAAAATAATATCTTCACCACGTTCCTTTAATGGAGGAACAAATAGAGGAAATACGCTTAAACGATGGAATAAATCTGCCCTAAACCGCCCCTCTAATACTTCTTCGCGTAGATCACGATTAGTTGCCGCTAATACACGGACATTAACGCGTAAACTGCGGTCATCACCAACACGTTGAATATCACCATATTGCAATACTCGCAGTAATTTTGCCTGTAATGCTAATGATAACTCTCCAATCTCATCTAAAAATAAAGTGCCATTATCCGCCATTTCAAATTTACCGCTACGGTGACTAATTGCCCCAGTAAAAGCCCCTTTAACATGGCCGAATAATTCACTTTCTGCCACACTCTCAGGTAATGCCGCACAGTTTAAATAAATAAGAGGATGATCTGCTCGAAGGGATTTTTCATGAATGGATTTAACAACTAATTCTTTTCCTGTTCCCGTTTCTCCGCTAACCAGAACATTTAATTCTGACGCAGCAACAATATCGATTTCCTTTTTTAGTTGCTGCATACGAAGAGATAAACCGATGATTTCGGTTTCTCCTGACGGTTTAAATCGTATAGGTTTACTCGACAATATATTTTGGTTTTCAAGCTGTTCAATAAGTAATGCATTATTTAATGCCCCGGCAGCTAATGCAGCAATTAACCTAAGTGACTCATTATTAAATGCATCGAATTGGTCAGGTTCCATACCATCTAATGTTAATGCACCAATAAGATTTTGCCCCGCATACAAAGGTAAACCGACACAAGCATGGACTTTTAAGTGCTGATGATGAGGAATTAACCCATCGTATGGATCAGGAAGCTGGCTATCCGCAGGAAAACGTACTACATCGCCAGCTCTTGCAATTGCTTCAAGCCGGGGGTGTCCCGCCAAAAAGAATCGGCGACCTAAAACATCAGCCATTAATCCATCAATTGCTAAGGGAATAAATTGACCTGGTTCATAGCGCAATAACGCACAAGCATCGCACCCTAATGATTGCCTTAATGTGGTAATTAAACGCTGAAACCGATCCGCATGTTCCATACCATCTTGTAATTCTATTGCAATCTTTGCTAATGCTTCAACAGAAAAACCCATGATCTACTCCCCATAGTCAATTTGACAACAATTATAGTCATAATGACGATTATTGATACAGTCATTATGACTATAAATTAAAAATATTTATTTAAATTTATTTAAAAATCAATGTATTAAATGTTGGCATGAATATTGATTATATATTCCTATACTTTAAAAAATACAGGATAAAATTAATATGGCGATTCATGTAAAAAATAATATTCATTGGGTGGGTCAACGTGATTGGGAAGTACGTGATTTTCATGGTACTGAATATAAAACATTAAAGGGGAGTAGTTATAATAGCTATTTAATCCGCGAAGAAAAAAATGTCCTTATTGATACTGTCGATCATAAATTTAGTCGTGAATTTGTTGAAAACTTACGCTCACAAATTGATTTAAATGATATTGACTATATCGTGATTAACCACGCAGAAGAAGATCATGCTGGTGCACTAACTGAATTAATGCGCTTTATTCCTAATACCCCGATCTATTGCACCGCCAATGCTATTGATTCAATAAATGGTCACCACCACCACCCTGAGTGGAATTTTAAGATCGTTAAAACAGGCGATACGCTCGATATAGGTAACAATAAGCAATTGATTTTCATTGAAACTCCAATGCTACATTGGCCTGACAGTATGATGACTTATTTTACTGAAGATGCAGTGCTTTTTAGTAATGATGCTTTCGGGCAGCACTATTGTGATGAGCGATTATTTAATGATGAGGTCGACCAAAATGAATTATTTGAGCAATGCCAACGCTACTATGCCAATATTCTTACACCATTTAGCCGCTTAGTAATGCCAAAAATAAATGAAATTTTAGGCTTTAACCTACCTGTCGATATGATAGCCACGTCACACGGGGTAGTATGGCGTAATAACCCAAATCAAATCATTGAATTATATTTGAAGTGGGCAGCAGATTACCAAGAAGATCGCATCACTATTTTCTACGATACCATGTCAAATAATACCCGTTTAATGGCGGATGCAATCGCTCAAGGCATCAATGAGGCCGACCCTAATGTCGCAGTTAAAATATTTAACGTTGCACGCAGTGATAAAAACGACATTATTACTCATGTTTTTCGCTCCAAGGCTGCATTAGTCGGTACCTCAACCATGAATAATGTCATGATGCCCAAAATAGCAGGTATGCTTGAAGAAATTACTGGCTTACGTTTTTTAAATAAAAAAGCCGCTGCTTTTGGGAGTTTTGGCTGGAATGGTGGCGCTGTTGATCGTGTTCAAACACGTTTGATGGATGCCGGTTTTGATACCGCATTATCTTTAAAAGCAAAATGGAAACCAGACACAAAAACATTAGATGACTGCCGTGAGTATGGACGTAATATTGCTCGCCAATGGGCATTACCTGCATAAATTAACTAACAAAATAGCATCAGAATTTTATGATTTTTTAGAGGATACCTCATATGCAATTTAGAGATAAAACACTTGGACAACTCGCATTATCTATTCCTAGAGCCTCTTCTTTATTCCGCCAATATAATATGGATTACTGTTGTGGTGGAAAACAGACACTCAGCCGCAGTGCAGAAAAATTAAATTTAGATATAGACCTATTAGAAAGCCAATTAGCTAAATTAGCCACAGAAACGTTAGAAAAAGACTGGCGTAAAGCTCCGCTCGGTGAAATTATCGATTTTATCATTGTTCGCTATCATGATAGGCATAGAGAACAATTACCTGAGCTTATTTTACAAGCACAAAAAGTTGAACGCGTTCATGCAAATAAGCCAAGCGTGCCAAAAGGTTTATCAAAATACTTAGAAGCATTACTGGAAGAATTAACTAGCCATATGATGAAAGAGGAACGCGTTTTATTCCCTATGATAAAAAACGGGATGGGTCGAAATGCAGCAGCGCCAATTAGCGTGATGGAACAAGAACATGATGATGCTGGTGATATCTTAGAGGCCATTAAAGGCATTACCGATAATGTCACACCACCACCAGAAGCCTGTACTACCTGGCGTGTATTGTATAATGGTATCAATGAATTGATTGATGACTTAATGAATCATATTAACCTAGAAAATAATTTATTATTCCCAAGAGCACTCGCTGGCGAATAAACAAATAAAGGCCTATTTATATAATAGATAGGCCTTTATTTTAAATATTTTTTATATAATATACTAAAAATACCTATTGATATTGTTGCTTAATTTCTTGGGCAATTGCTAATCCACGTTTTGCTTCTTTTTCAGCAATTTCGACAGATAAGCCAATATAAGACCTCGGGTCGAGCATGGCTTTAATTTCGTCATTACTGAACGCTGCTGATATCACACTATTTTTGGTTAAATTAGTGTAGAAATCCTCCCCATCCGCTGCCGTTTTAATGGCTTCTTCATACAGAAGGGAATGAGCTTTATCTTTACCTAATTTTTCCGCCATCTTCATCATGACATATTCAGTATTATCAAGACCTTTATTTCTCAATACATTATGAAGCATTCTCTCTTCATGTGGCACAATCGTCCTCGAAAGCTCCTCAGTTCTTAATAAAATTTCAGTGGTTAATTCCAAAGCTTCTTCGATTAACCCATCAAATAACATATAAGAACTACTATCACCTTCATAAGGCCTTACCGCGGAATACATACCAACACTTGGTAAGGAATATAATTTCTGCGAGTTAGCGATAATTCCCTTTGCCAGTTTCGGGTTTATTTTATGTGGCATAGTACTACTGCCTACTGTTCCTTTGGTAAACCCTTCAGAAACTTCTGCAATTTCTTCTAACGTCGTGCTATAGACCTCTTCGCCGATTTTATGGCAAATATTCGCCATTAACGCTAAATTTGCCATATATTCAAGCTTATGGGTACTCAAATTTCTGGAGGGTACTTCCATGGCTTCCATCCCCACCAGCTCAGCGACACGCTTTTGTACCGCCATACCAACACCAGGCATCGAGTTAAATGCACCGACTGCACCACCCATCATGATAGTGAAAACGCGTTTTTCACACTCTTGCATCCGCTGATAACAGTCAATAAAGTCACTGATCCACACTGAAACTTTATAGCCGTAGGTTATCGGGATTGCATGGCGTCCATGCGTTCTTCCCGGCATCACCATATGTTTGGTTCTTTCAGCTAAATCCGCCAAGTTTTCGATAATTTCACCCAGTAACAACATAAATTTATGGTGTACGGTTTTCATCATATACAGCTGTGAACTTTGCTGAATATTTTGTGTGGTAATTCCATAATGGATATATTTACCACTTTCCTCAGAGCAAGCATTCACTAAAACTTTTAAGAAAGGTACAAAGCCATGACCTATTTTCTGGTAAATACGGCTCATTTCTTCAAAATCGATATTTTCGATTACGGCCTTTTCTTTAATTTCATTTGCCGCTGATTGAGGAATAAATCCCAGTTCAGCTTGAGCTTGGGCCAACATGGATTCAAACATTAACCAAGTAGAATATTTTGCTTCATCAGACAATAAGTCTTTAATTCCACGGTCATCGATAGTTTTACTTTTAGAATCGTATAATGCTCTCATTTCGTATCCCTTCTTTATTTCTTCATTGCTTCATCAACAGCATTGCGAACGAACTCAACCTTTGGTCCATATACGACATGGACGTGGTTTGCCGATGGAAAGAAGAATGCGGTACATCCTGATTCCAACATTAAATCTTTATCAATTTGGTTAACTTCTCCAACATCAATACGCATACGAGTAATACAGTTGTCTACATTACGAATATTTTGTTTTCCACCTAATGCTTGGATTAAAATTTCTGCGATTTCGCCATATCGTTTTTCTTTAATTAAGGTATTTTTCAGATTACTAGATTCTTCACGACCAGGAGTTTTAATATCAAATTTAATAATTGCCCAGTAGAAAATAAAGTAAGTGACGACGGCTAAACAGCTGCCGATAATAACAAGGAAGATCCAGTTAGTGTGCTCGTACAGCAGCCCAAAGATAGTAAAATCAAAGACGGTTCCACGAATATAACCGATACCGACCTCAGCCAATGAAAGTAACACCGCACCGATACCGACAATAATGGCATAAATTAAATACAGTAATGGCGCAATGAATACGAAGGTAAATTCGAGTGGCTCAGTGACGTTACCAAGCATTGCCGTTAATACCATGGTGACAAGCATGGATTTCACTTCTGCGCGGTTTTCTTTCTTCGATGTTTTATATATAGCAAGCGCAATTGCAGGGAATAGGAACAATGTAACCAACATTTGTTGCTGCGCCATAAAGCGAGTCAAACTTGGCATCATCGCCCAATATTCGCTATCCGGGCCTTGGTTAAATAGTACTTCAGTTAATGCAGGGACAACACCAACAAAGGTTTGGCCATCAATAATATAAGTCCCACCCGCTTCAGTGAATCTAAACAAAACGTTCCATACATGGTGTAAACCAAATGGAATAAATAAACGTTCACCCCCTGCTGTAAAAAATGGCCCCACTGGACTTAAAAATACTGCAGAGAGCTTCATTAAACCTTGAACTAATACTTCCCAAATAAACGGTAATAGCGCTCCCACTCCAATCATTAAGCCTATCATAATAATAGAAACGGATTTTTTACCAGAAAAGAAAGCGAATGCAGTCGGTAACTCAAGGTTATAAAACTTATCGGTGGCCCAAGCGGCAATCAAACCAGTAATAATCCCTCCGGCGGCACTGATATTTAAAGTTTGTATGCCAAGAACTTTAATTTGCCCTACTTGACCCATCATTGCAGGGTCTGCAAGTTTGCCGGTAAGGACTAGCCAAATATTCATGGTAATGATCAGCGATAAGTAACCGACTACCGAGGCAAAGACAGCAATCCCCTTATCTCGATGGCTCATCCCATAGGCCACCCCCATAGCAAATAACAGGGGAATATTATCAAAAATAACACCTGCGATTGAACGAATACTGACAAGTAATGCATTAACCGTTTCATTTCCAAGAAAAGGAAAACGTGCAATCATATAAGTCTGCACTAATGCACCACTGATACCCAATATCATACCAATAGGGGCTAATACACCTATCGGAAGGAGTAATGTTCTCCCAAAGCGTTGAATAGATTCACCAAACTTTTTTCTGGCCATACTGTTTCCTTATGACTTCTATTATTAGAATTAAAGGCATACTAGCTTGGGGGGGTTATAAAAGAAATGATGTCACGGTTTTAAAAATTATCTTAGGTCATAATTAATGACCTATGTCATTTTAATATAAAACTAATTGCCAAAAATAAAAATGAAAGACAGGTGAAATTTTTTTAGGAAGTAAAAAAGGAAATTTAAAGTAGGTTTTCTAATTCATTGATAAGTAAATCAACGAGAATAAAAAAGCCGATTCTGGATTTTGTATCATCTCTTTTAGTATCAAAATTATCGGCAAAACAAAACAGAGTGTTATCAGTATAAGTGGTTAATTCATTGGTATTAAAGGCTGTCATGCTAATGATATTAGCCCCTTTTAACTGCACAATTTTTGCTGTTTCAATAATTTTTTTGGTTCCCCCAGATAGCGAGATAAAAATAACAGTGTCATCTTTGCTAACTAATCGAGTGAACGAATCAGATAAATTGTAGTCATTAATGAAAAAACAGTGTAAACCTAACGCAAATAGCAAATGCTCAAGGTAATAACCAACCGCTTTACTTGTTCCTCTTGCAACAATAAAAATATTTCTCGACTTATGTAGTATTTTAGCGCAATCACTAATTTGCTCTTCATTAATTAACGTAAAACTTTTATTAATGTTTTTTTCGAGTTGTTTTTTATAAGATGATGAGATAATTTTTTCAGTTTTATTTTTTGTTAAAATGTAATTATTAATCTGAAACTTAAGTTCTTTAAACCCACTGAACCCTAATTTTTGCGATAAATTAATGATAACTGTTTTAGAAACAAAGGTTTTAGCAACCAGTTCATTAATATTTAAGTAAGGGATATCTGTAATGTTATCAGTCAGGTATTTTAAAACTTTTTTTTCGCTAATGGTTAAATTATCGTAATTTTTTAAGAAATCCAACATATCCCCCCCTTAATCAACCTAATCAGCCCAGAAGTCATTCTTTTTATAATAATAAAGTCAATATAGGCAGCCAATTGGTTGATTATACGTTAAATGACCAACCAATGTTGAATTTAAGAGGTGATTTTTGTGAAATGCGACAATAATCGAGGAAAAATTGGTATCACAACAGGTTGTTTCCTTTGTGATACCTTTTATACAAATAGTTCAGTTACCTCATCAGCACCATTACAAACACAGTACGTTGAGT
>NZ_JAMPPR010000023.1:0-56863 GCF_028481645.1 Providencia sp. PROV141
GGCTTGAGTCAAAGTAGTGAGTAACAACTCACTTCTATTTGGGCTGCAAAGAGGGCTGGGGAGTTAAGAGGGGAGAATTAAATCAAGGAGCTACACCCTTAGCATTCAGGGGAGGAATGCGATTGAGGGATATAAAGTAGTGAGTAACAACTCTGATTTCATATTTGTAATGGAAATTAAATCATCACCATAACTTGGCCGGTGGTATAGAAGTTAACCTGATAGGCCAATCAAATAACGGTATCTTAGATATAATTTATCGAAAAATTTAAATAGTTTATGGTAAATAAAAATAGCAGTCATTAATACAATATATTGAAAATAAAAAGATTAATGTTTGTATATAATCATTAGGAATAAGCTATAAATTACAGTGCTTGAAATTATTTCATTTAACCTTGAAACGCTCGACAAGACGAATAACATTGGTTAGATTATTTAGCATTCTAGAAGTCTAAACGTATATATGTGTAAAAGGGGATGAATGATGCCAATTCGTTTACCAGACGAGTTACCTGCTGTTAATTTCTTGCGTGAAGAAAATGTTTTTGTCATGACAACGACAAGAGCGAGTCTTCAGGAGATCCGTCCCTTGAAAGTGCTGATTCTGAACTTGATGCCTAAAAAAATAGAAACGGAGAATCAGTTTCTTAGGCTTTTATCAAACACGCCTTTGCAAGTTGATATCCAATTATTGCGTATCGATCAGAGAGAGTCTAAAAACACCCCTACTGAGCATTTGAATAATTTTTATTGTGATTTTGAAGATATTAAAGATCAAAACTTTGATGGGTTGATTGTAACTGGTGCACCGCTTGGGCTAGTTGAATTTACTGATGTGTGCTATTGGGAGCAGATTGAAAAAGTTATCGAATGGGCAAAAAAGCATGTTACTTCAACGCTTTTCGTGTGTTGGGCTGTACAAGCTGCTTTAAAGGTATTGTATGACTTACCAAAATGGACCAGAGAAGAAAAATTATCAGGGATTTATCAGCATGATACGTTAGAACCGTACGCTTTATTGACTAGAGGGTTCGATGGATCATTTTATGCACCTCACTCTCGTTACGCTGATTTTCCTGAAGATCTTATCCGACAGCATACTGATCTAGAGATCTTAGCAAGTTCACAGGAGGCAGGCGCTTATTTATTTGGGTCAAAAGATAAACGCTTAGCATTTGTGACTGGCCATCCTGAATATGATGGTGACACTCTGGCACAAGAATATTGGCGTGACCTAGAGGCTGGAATTTCGCCTGAGATCCCATGTAATTATTTCAAAAATGATGATCCCAACGGCCCTCCGATCGTGAGTTGGCGTAGTCATGGGCACTTGTTGTTCTCAAATTGGCTGAATTATTATGTGTATCAGATCACACCGTTTGATCTTACGAATATGGAACCAACATTAGATTAAAAAAAGAAATATAAATTTAAGAATTACAATTAAATAAGAATTTAAACTGGTTATACCAGTTTAAATCAAGCTTATATAGTAAAAAGTGGAACCATAGTTAGTCTGAAAGCAGCTATTTTTAGCTGCTTTTTTTGTTTCCAAAGAAAAATTTTAAAAATACAGTTTTCTATAATTAGTTGATTTAACGACTATTTAACATTTAAATATAGTTAAAGGAATTGATAGTCAATTTGTAATTTTTTTAAAAATTCATTTTTATCAATACGATATGATTGTTTTTAAATATAATGGAAATCGTTTTTGATTTATTTCTATTTTGATCTTATGCTTAATTCATAGTCAACGATGAATGAGGGTTTGGTCGATGGAGCAGCAATTATCTATATCGGAATTAACATTCACAAAGAATATTAAACAGCTTGATAATCAAGTATTAAATACTGATTCCATTGCATTTCTTTCTAGGCTGGTTGAAGAGTTTCTTCCTCATAGAGAAAAACTATTAAAAGATAGAGTGCTCAGACAGCAAAAGATAGACGCAGGTTCTTTGCCTAATTTTATTTCGGAATTTAATTCCATAAAAAAATCAGACTGGAAAATACAAGGTATTCCTAAAGATTTACAAGATCGCCGTGTCGAAATTACGGGGCCGGTTGAGCGTAAAATGGTTATTAATGCTTTGAATGCTAATGTAAAAGTATTTATGGCAGATTTTGAAGATTCCCTCTCACCTTCATGGGAAAAATTGATCGATGGACAAATCAATTTAAGGGATGCAGTTCGCGGTGATATTTCTTATACCAATGAAAATGGAAAGGTCTACCAATTAAAATCAGCTCCTGCAGTTTTGATTGCACGTGTTCGTGGTCTTCATTTAGATGAAAAACACGTTTTATTAGGCGACAAACCGATTCCTGGTGGACTATTTGATTTCGCTATTTACTTTTTTAATAACTACCAAGCGTTATTAGAAAAAGGAAGTGGTCCTTATTTTTACATCCCAAAACTTGAGTCTTGGGAGGAAGCTAAATGGTGGAGCGATGTCTTTAGTATGGCAGAGGATCTGGTGGGCATACCTCGGGGAACGATTAAAGCAACCGTACTGATTGAGACATTACCCGCAGTATTCCAAATGGATGAAATCTTGTATCACATGCGTCACCACATCGTGGGGCTAAATTGTGGGCGCTGGGACTACATATTTAGTTATATCAAAACACTGAAAGAGCATGCAGACCGAGTATTGCCTGACCGCCAAGTTGTCACAATGACACAATCATTTTTAAGTGCTTATTCACGCTTATTAATTAAAACATGCCACCGGCGTGGCGCATTTGCGATGGGGGGAATGTCTGCTTTTATACCGAGCAAAGATCCTCAAGAAAATGAAACTATTTTAGCGAAAGTAAAAGCAGACAAAGAATTAGAAGCGAAGAATGGGCACGATGGTTCTTGGGTTGCGCACCCAGGTTTAGCAGATACCGTTATGAACGTGTTTGATCAAGCACTTGCTGGGCACCAAAACCAGCTACATGTATCTCGTGATTTAGATGAAGAAATTACTGCTAATCAGCTGTTAGAGCCTTGTGAGGGCGAGCGAACCGAAGTAGGGATGCGGGCTAACATTCGTGTTGCTGTGCAATATATTGAATCATGGATTTCAGGGAATGGCTGTGTACCTATCTATGGTTTGATGGAAGATGCTGCGACAGCAGAAATTTCACGTACTTCAATTTGGCAATGGATCCGCCACGGTAAAACATTGTCCACTGGTGAAAAAGTCACTAAGGCATTATTTGAAGAAATGCTGGATGAAGAGTTACAGGTTATCCAAAAAGAACTTGGTGATAAGCGTTTTCAAAGCGGCCGCTTTCGTGAGGCTGCGGAATTAATGAGGCGCATTACAACGCAGGATGAACTTATAGAATTCCTAACTATCCCTGGATACCAATTATTAGATTAAGCATAGTAAATAGAAAATTCGATAAACCCTACATATTCTTATAAAGGAATTGGATCATGACAACATCGCGCTTAGAACAAATTGCCCAATTAGAAAGTGAATGGAAAAAACCACGTTGGAAAGGTATTACTCGCCCATATACTGCGGGAGAAGTAGTGAAATTACGTGGTTCTGTGAATATCGAACACTCTTTAGCACGCAAAGGTGCAGAACGCTTTTGGGATCAATTACATGGCGGTTCAAAGAAAGGTTATGTAAATGCACTGGGAGCTTTAACGGGTGGGCAAGCGCTACAACAAGCGAAAGCAGGTATTGAAGCTATTTATTTATCAGGTTGGCAGGTAGCCGCGGATGCAAATACTTCATCAAGTATGTATCCAGACCAATCACTTTACCCTGTTGATTCAGTGCCATCGGTAGTTAAGAAAATTAATAATACTTTCCGTCGTGCAGACCAAATTCAGTGGGCGAATGGTATTGGCCCTGACAACAAAGAGTATATTGATTATTTTTTACCTATTATCGCGGATGCGGAAGCTGGGTTTGGTGGGGTATTAAATGCCTTCGAACTCATGAAAAATATGATAGAGGCAGGGGCTGCGGCTGTCCATTTTGAAGATCAATTAGCCGCGGTTAAGAAGTGTGGTCATATGGGTGGGAAAGTCCTTGTACCTACTCAAGAAGCTATTCAGAAGCTGGTTGCTGCTCGTTTAGCGGCGGATGTTTCAGGTGTACCAACTATTTTGGTTGCTAGAACGGATGCCGATGCAGCAGATCTCCTAACATCTGACTGCGATGCTTATGATGCGGCTTTTGTTACTGGAGAGCGCACCTCTGAAGGTTTTTTCCGTACCAAAGCAGGAATTGAGCAAGCGATTAGCCGCGGGCTAGCTTATGCACCATATGCAGATCTTGTTTGGTGTGAAACGTCAAAACCTGACCTTGAAGCAGCAAGGCAGTTCGCTGAGGCTATTCATGCTAAATTTCCTGGTAAATTGTTAGCTTACAACTGCTCTCCATCATTTAATTGGAAAAAGAATTTAGATGACAGCACGATCGCGCGTTTTCAGGATGAACTTTCAGCAATGGGCTATCGCTTCCAATTCATTACGCTGGCAGGTATTCACAGTATGTGGTTCAACATGTTTGATTTAGCCCACTCCTATGCACAAGGTGAAGGCATGAAGCATTATGTTGAAAAAGTTCAAGAATGCGAATTTGCTGCAATTAATAAGGGTTATACCTTCTCTTCGCATCAGCAAGAGGTGGGAACAGGTTATTTTGATAAAGTGACAACCGTTATTCAAGGTGGTACTTCATCAGTGACGGCTTTAACTGGGTCGACTGAAGAAGAGCAATTCTAGTCAGATTATTTTCCTTTTGATCGGTGTTTCTGGTGTCTTTGTTGGTTAGCTATATCTGTTAATTTTTCAGGCACGTTTAGTGCCTGTTTTTTATTCAAAATGAGTCTGTATTCTAATAGGGGTGGTTATGATATTGACGACAGAACAGATAATAGCTCAGACTATTTTACAGGGGTTTGATGCTCAATATGGTCGTTTCCTTGAAATAACCTCAGGTGCACAAGAAAGGTTTGAACAGGCAGATTGGCATGCAATTCAGCATGCAATGAAAAGGCGAATTCAACTGTATGACCACCATGTTGGGTTAGTTGTCGCTCAGCTACAGTTTATGGGGTTAGTTCAATCTTTAACGCCAGATAAACTGGCACAGATAAAAAATGTTTATAAAACCTTATTACCGGATTACCCAAGGTTTGAAATTGCGGAAAGCTTTTTTAATTCAGTTTACTGCCGGCTATTTCAGCATCGGGAGCTGACACAAGATAACCTATTTATTTTTACGTCTCAGCCTGCGAGACGCTTTTCTATTGCTCCTAGGCCTCTAGCTCGAGAATACGTTGTTAATAATAATTTAGGTGAGTTATTGTTTGCAATATTAAGTGGATTGCCACTAAGGCTAAAATGGCGGGATTTGAATTTAGATATTCATTGTATTATCAATGTATTAAAAACAAAATTTCCCAATATTGAAAGCCAGAAAGTCAGCTTTCATATCGCAAATGAGCTATTTTATCGTAATAAGGCCGCTTGGCTGATTGGTAAAATTTATATTAATGATGAGGCTTATCCATTCTTACTTCCTATTCATCATGATGATTTCCAGAACATTTATATCGATACGTGTTTAACCGAGTTTGATGAAGCCAGTATTGTGTTTGGTTTCGCTCGTTCCTATTTTATGGTGTATGCCCCTTTTCCTGCAGCACTGGTTTTTTGGTTGAGGGAGATCTTACCCAGTAAATCAATTGCTGAATTATATATGGCAATTGGCTGTCAAAAGCATGGAAAAACAGAGTACTACAGAGAATACCTCGCCTATATTAATTTTTCACGAGAGCAATTTACGGTTGCACCAGGTGTGAAAGGAATGGTGATGCTGGTCTTTACATCGTCTTCTTTCGATCGGGTTTTTAAAATTATTAAGGACCAATTTGCACCACAAAAACAGGTAACACGAGAGCGGGTTTTAGAATGCTATCGTTTGGTTAAAGAGCACGATAGAGTTGGTCGTATGGCTGACACCCAAGAGTTTGAAAATTTTGTGATTAGTAAATCCTCTATCAGCGATGAACTAATGACGGAGTTATTGAAAGAGACTCCATCTCAAATTGAAGATTTAGGTGATAACATATTGATTCGTCATCTGTATATGGAAAGAAAGATGATCCCATTGAATATCTATATGGATAATGCCTCTGATACACAATTGCATAATGCATTAAATGAATATGGCTGGGCGATTAAGCAATTAGCGGCTGCAAATATTTTTCCTGGAGATATGTTATTTAAAAACTTTGGGGTAACGCGTCATGGCCGTGTTGTTTTCTATGATTATGATGAAATCTGTTATATGACTGAAGTGAATTTTCGTAAAATTCCTGAGCCATTATACCCTGAGCAAGAGTTGTCTAGTGAGCCATGGTATAGCATTGGTGAGCAAGATGTTTTTCCTGAAGAGTTTGCCTCTTTTATTTGTCAAAATGAGAAAATTCGTCATTACTTGCAACAATATCATGCAGATTTATTTTCAGCAGATTATTGGCAAAAGTTACAAAATAGGATTTTAGCGGGGCATGTAGAAGATGTTTATGCCTACCGAGAAGAATTACGTTTTTGTCATAACTTCAATGAGGTTGCATCATTATAATAGTATTCATTAAAGGCAGTTAAAAACGACCCAGCAAGGGACTGAGTCGTTTTTCGAGGCGTTATTTTTTTACGCCTTGTACAGCCTCTTGTGCAAGCTGGGTAATTTTTTCGTAATCACCTGAATTCAAAGCATCTTCAGGAACTAACCAAGAGCCGCCAATGCACATAACACTATCTAGCTCTAAATAGCTAAGGTAATTAGCGAGTGATATTCCACCCGTTGGGCAAAATTTGACTTGTGAGAAAGGGCCGGCAATAGCTTTTAGCGCCTTAACGCCACCGTTGGCTTCCGCTGGGAAAAATTTAAATTCTTTCAAACCATACTGCATGCCAAGCATAAGTTCAGAAACAGTTGAAATACCAGGGATTAAAGGAATATTTCCTTTGGTAGCGGCATTGAGTAATTCATCCGTCAAGCCGGGGCTAATTGCAAATTGTGCTCCAGCTTCAGTGACTTCGGCGAGTTGTTTTGCATTGATAACAGTACCTGCACCAATAATCGCTTCAGGTACTTCTTTGGCAATGAGGCGAATAGCATCAATAGCACACTCAGTACGTAAAGTAACTTCTAAAACTTTAACGCCACCTTTGACTAATGCTTTTGCAAGAGGAACCGCTTGTTCTAATTTTTTGATAACAATAACAGGGACAATAGGGCCTTGTTTTAATACGCTTTCAGCGGTCATTTTCCAATTATTCATTTTCTATTCCTATTCAATGAAAATAGATTAAAAATCAATGCTACAAGCGCCTTCTTCGGCACCTGATAAGTGTCTTCTTAATGCACCGAAAAGTTCCCTTCCACAACCACTACGTTCTGCAGTTAAATCAGCTTCAAAGGATTGGCGTTTATTGAGTTCTTCTTCATCAACCAGTAATTGTAATTCTCCAGTCAATGCATTTACCCTAATGATATCGCCATTTTTTACTTTTGCTAACAGTCCGCCATTATAAGCTTCAGGTGTGACATGAATTGCGGATGGTACTTTGCCGGATGCACCGGATAAGCGGCCATCAGTAACTAGCGCGACTTTGTAGCCTTTATCCATAAGGACACCAAGAGGTGGCATTAGCTTATGAAGCTCAGGCATACCATTTGCAGATGGGCCTTGGAAGCGGACAACGATGATACAATCTTTATTGAGTTCGCCTGATTCAAAGTGTGCTGCAATCTCATTTTGGTTATTAAATACGACTGCTGGAGCTTCAATGATTTGATTTTCTGCAGGAACTGCTGATGTTTTCATCACAGCGCGTCCTAAATTCCCTGAGAGTAATTTTGTACCGCCATGGGGCGAGAAAGGGCGGTCTATTTCAGCAATAACTTCAGGATTGAATGAGGTTTTAGGGCCTTCTCTCCATTCTAATTGACCATTATTTAGCCATGGTTCCATAGTATAACGTGCTAGTCCAAACCCTGAGACGGTGTGGACATCATTATGCAATAAACCTTTTTGCAATAGCTGGTGGATAAGCAAAGCGACGCCACCTGCGGCTTGGAATTGGTTGATATCCGCTTGGCCATTAGGATAGATACGGCAAATAAGTGGAACAATGGCAGAAATATCGGAGAAATCATCCCAATTGATAATGATCCCAGCCGCTCTAGCTATAGCCACAAGATGCATAGTTAAGTTAGTTGAGCCGCCCGTTGCAAGTAATGCGACGATGCCGTTGACAATCACTTTTTCGTTAACCAGTTGACCGATAGGTAAGTACTGACCTGATTGTTCAGTTAAACGCGTAATTTGTCGTGCGGCAGCTTCTGTTAATGCATCTCGTAGTGGAGAATCAGGTGGTACAAATGATGCGCCGGGTAGATGTAATCCCATCACTTCCATCATCATTTGATTTGAGTTGGCAGTACCATAAAAAGTACAAGTACCGATACCATGATAAGACGCAGCTTCCGCTTCTAATAAGGCGAGTCTATCAACTTTGCCTTCAGCATACAGCTGGCGAATGCGAACCTTTTCTTTATTTGGTAAACCCGTTGCCATTGGGCCTGCTGGGACAAATATCGCAGGAAGGTGGCCAAATGAAAGTGCGCCAAGCATTAAACCTGGAACAATTTTGTCGCAAATACCTAAATAGAGCGCACCATCAAACATATTATGGGATAAGCCAATGGCAGTTGACATTGCAATGACATCTCGACTTAGCATCGATAGCTCCATCCCATCTTGACCTTGTGTTACACCATCGCACATTGCGGGAACACCTGCAGCGACTTGGCCAATTGAGCCTGCTTCTAATAATGCTTTTTTGAGTTGTTCTGGGTACTTGTCATAGGGGCGATGCGCTGAAAGCATATCATTGTAGGAGTTGATGATAGCAATATCAGAGCGAGTCATGCTTTTAAGAATTTGTTTTTCTTCGCTTTGGCATGCTGCAAAGCCATGGGCAAGGTTACCACAAGCGAGTGATGCTCGATGGACGGTCATACTACGAGCCAGCTCTATTTTTTTGAGATAAGCAGCTCGAGTTTTCACTGAACGAGAGATGATACGTTGAGTGATGCGATCAAGTTCTTTATTGATCACCGAAGGATTTGTCTCTTTAGAGGTGGTCACGCTCATGATAATTGCTCCATAGTGCAGTAAAAAGATGAATCAAACTGCAAGTCAATTTGGGTTATGCCTATCGTTATTTACTCGAGTACTATAGCACTAATGTTACCGGTAACATTGTTAAATGAAAGCGAAGGCGTTGCAATATAGAAAATGAATATTCGAAGCTATCTGTGATCTGAATCAAATTTATAATATGGTATGGACAGGGTAGGAAATAGACAAATAAGCATGCTATAGTGGCTTGTTTGGTGATTTTATCATCAAAATTCAATTAGATAATTGTCGAAGATTAGGTTGTATTAATGAGAAGAACGGTGGAATGTTAAGGTTAGCTATAGCTGCATTTATATTGTTATTAGCAAATTTTGTTAGGGCTGAGGTTGTTTTAGCTTCGGGGTCATATAACATTTTAACTGAGGTTTTTAATGGACAAGTGGCAATGCAATTACACAATGCCTCACAAGCAGAAAAAATTGATGCATTGACACAATACTTTTTAACCACACCTTACAATAAACAAACATTGAATATGAGCCCACTTTTAGCCGAAGAATTAGTGATTAATTTGAAAGAGATGGACTGTATGACATTCATAGAGTACACCGAAGCGTTTAAGCGTTCAAAAAATTACGAACAGTTTGTATTAAACTTAACCAATATTCGGTATATCAACCAAAATATTACCTTTAAGCATCGTCGGCATTTTTTTTCTGATTGGGCGCAAGAACCTGAAGCTATTGTGGTAGATATTACTAACGAACTAAGTTCACATACCATTAAAGTCAATAAACAACTTAATTTAAAATATCATGATCAGCGATATATATCGGGTTTGCCTATAAAGGATAGAGTAATAAACTATATTCCAGTTAAATATATAGATGATGATTTAGTGTCAAGATTAAGAACGGGGGATTACATTGGTATTTATTCAGAAAATCATGGGTTAGATGTGAGCCATGTAGGGGTTGTAATACGTAAAGAGAATAAAACAATATTTAGAAATGCTTCTTCACTGCGTAGAAGTTTTCAGGTTATTGATATCGAACTGAATAGTTATTTAAAAGGGAAGGCAGGGATTGTTGTTTTTAGGCCTAAATCAGATTATTAATCTGGTTATTATGGGAATTATAATAATAAAATAAATTATTAGCCTGTTTTTTTGATTTAAAAAATGAGTAAATCCAATATTTATGTCTGTATAAAATTAACACATAAAATGGAAAATAATTAATAATAAAAAACATACAATTATTTTGATTGGTTACTAATTATTGCTAGTAACATTTAAAATGTAAAAGTATATTAAATTATCGATTTGATCAAAAAAAATATAGGGTGATGATTTTTTTATAAAAATAAAAAAACTATTGTAAAGCAATAGATTGCTTTATGCATATTATGCAGGTCTTTTTTTTTGTATATAAAAATGATATTTGCCTATCAATCTTGTGACATTTGATTGCTCATAACTATTTTAAATAGTTATGATTAATTTTATAATGAATAAGACTAGCTAAATTATTTTTCTTATTTAAATTTAGGAGATGGTTATGCATATAGCTAAAAAGAAAAATGTTTATGCATTATTAGGTAATCATTTACGTAAGGCTAGAGTAAGTAAGGGATTGTCAGGAAATGAGTTAGGTTCAATTATTCATTTGAGTCAACAGCAGGTATCACGGTATGAATTAGGTGTTAATAAGTTGAGCTTAGATAAACTAATTGAAATTGTCATTTTTTTAGATATTGATATTAATGAAGTTACTAAAATAATTGCTAAGCAGGTTGAGTATGAAAAAATGAGCTAGCAGTAAACTAAGTAAGATTATTTTTTTATTTCTCTTTATAAAATTTTATGAATTACCTTATTCTTTATAGAAATCTCCAGTATAAGAAAATAGTTTATAACTTATACGTTACAGAGAACTAAACGATTAATTTTACATAGTAGCTGGAAAATTATTTTTTATGATAAGTACTTAAAATTGAAAATAATTTAAAATCTAGCTTCTAGAAATAAAAATAATCAATTCAATTTATCTTTATTTTAATGGTCGATGAATTTGTTGGTACTCATAATGATAACTTTTCTAGTACTTACTTCTGTTTTTGTGATATCTCCTACTTTTTAATGCAAAAGGAACTTTCTACGGAGTAATGAAACCTTTTTTGTTTCTAATATGAACTGAAAAGGTTTTAACACTATGTATTTTAACATTTATTTTATTGTTTTATCTATATTATTAGGTTTTTGGTGTATGAAAATTGATAGTATTGTTGACCACGGAATGCTTAAATATAGCTTAATTAATAGTAGAGTAAGGTTATGGTTCGATGTTCAAATATATAGGGATATTATTTACCTTTTTACTACTAGGCTGTTCGGCCTCGAACAAGGGTTACTATCTCGATAACCGTTACCCATCAAAAAATAGTAGTCAACGTATTCAATATGTCATTATTCACTACACCGTTTCTGATGATGCGCATTCTATAGTCACATTAACGCAAGGTAAGGTGAGCTCCCATTACCTCATTCCAAGTGTACCTGAAACTAAAAATGGCCGGCCTGTTGTATTACAACTCGTTCCTGAGTCATTAAAATCATGGCATGCAGGTGAAAGTTATTGGCTACAGCATAATGGTTTGAATGATACTTCTATTGGGATTGAAATCGTCAATGCTGGATTACAAAAAGATGTAAAAGGAAAACGATATTGGGCTCCTTATAATGAAGCGCAAATTACTGCATTGATCCCTCTCCTCCAAGATATTATGAAGCGCTATAGCATTCCCCCAGAAAATATTATTGGTCACAGTGATATCGCACCACTGCGCAAGCAAGATCCAGGTAAAGCATTTCCATGGCAACGTCTTGCTCAACATGGTATAGGGGCTTGGCCAGATCCTAAAACCGTGACTAAATTTTTGGCGGGGCGTAATGCTAATGAGCCTGCAAGCGTGTTACACATTCAAAAAGCACTTCATTTTTACGGCTATTCAACAATTCCTCTATCAGGTCAGTTAGATTCACAGACGAAAAAAACATTACGTGCTTTCCAACTGCATTTCCGGCCGAGAGATATTGAAGGACAAGCGGATGCTGAAACAGAGGCTATCGCGTTGGCACTCATTGAAAAGTACCGTGATATGCAAAAATTTAAGTTATTTGAAAAGACCTCGCTGTTGCCTAATGTATCAACAAACCAGCAAGGTGATTAGAGGGCAGTAAAAGCTCTGTAAGGTTAAGCTAAAGTGAAATACAGGTTGCTTTGTATTTCACTTTTCACCGTTAAGCTAGCGGTTTGCACCATATTCATGGCTTATTTCTTTTGCGGCCTTGATTACCATGGCGCCTAATTCAGTAATACGGTCATCCGTGATACGTGATAATGGGCCTGAAATAGAAATAGCTGCAAACGCTTCTTTGTGCTCATCATAAATACAAGCCCCAATACAGCGTAGCCCTAAAGCATGCTCTTCATCATCATAAGAAAAACCTTGTTTTTTAGCCTGTTGTAAATTCTCTTTTAAGGCGGATGGGTTAGTTAATGTATAAGGCGTATAAGCATGTAAACCTTTACGGCTTAAAAGTGGAATCAGTTTGTCTTCTGTTAAATTAGCAATAAACGCTTTGCCTGCACCCGAAGCGTGTAATGGCAGTTTTCCACCGATCGGTGCTGACATTCTCATTAGCGCATTGCATTGTACTTGGTCAACAATGACGGCATCGTACTCTGTATGGTCTAGGATAGCTAAATTGACGGTTTCCCCAGATTCATCCATTAAGCGACGCAGTATCGGGTGAACGAGAGCTAACAAATTACGACTCTCTAAGAAGCTACTACCAATGATAAAGGCATGAGAAGCAATAACCCATAGGCCTAAATCGCCGGTTTGGCGAACAAATCCATGTTGTTCCAACGTCATTAATAGGCGATGTGTTGTTGAGTTTGGTAAGCCAGCTTGCATCGCAAGGTCAGTGAGGGCGATTCCCCCTGTTGATTCGGAAATATATTCCAACAGTGTTAATCCACGACTTAATGATTGAACTTGTCCTGCTGCAGCTGCGCCACTTGCCGGCCCTTTTGCTTTTTTAAGTTTCTTAGTAATTGGTGCCGTTGCCATTAAGTCTCTCCTGACTGTCATTTAGCTTCTATTATGAACTATTTCACTTGAAAATACTCATCGGATCAGTGAAAAGTGTGCTCTTGTGCAACCTTGAAAAACTCTCATCATAACAGCGAATTTTCACGAGAAAAGTTGTGATAGGATGTTAAAGGTAAAAATTTGACTTATTTCTCAGTGTTCCATTTCAGGAGGGCAGTGCAGTGTCCGCAAAAGTTAATCAATTAGAACAAGAATTAAAAAAACGTATATTGGTATTAGATGGCGCTATGGGAACAATGATCCAACAACATAAGTTGTCGGAAGCCCAGTTTCGCGGAGAGCGATTTGCGGATTGGCCGAGTGATTTAAAGGGAAATAATGATCTATTAGTCTTAACTCAACCAGATATTATTCGAGATATTCATTCTCAATACTTTGAAGCTGGAGCGGATATTGTTGAAACCAATACTTTTAACTCAACATCCATTGCGATGGCTGATTATAAAATGGAATCTCTTTCCGCTGAAATTAATGAAGTTGCTGCGCGTCTTGCCCGTGAATGTGCTGACGAGTGGACACGTAAAACGCCAGAGCAACCGCGTTATGTTGCTGGAGTCTTAGGCCCGACAAACCGTACCGCTTCTATTTCTCCGGATGTTAATGATCCCGCTTATCGCAATATCACCTTTGATCAACTCGTTGAAGCTTACCGAGAATCTACCCGATCTTTAGTCAAAGGTGGGGTAGATCTGATCATGATCGAAACCATTTTTGACACATTAAATGCGAAGGCAGCGATCTTTGCGGTAGAAACCGAATTGGAAGCTTTGGGCGTATCTCTACCGATTATGATCTCGGGGACGATCACGGATGCCTCCGGTCGAACATTATCAGGGCAAACAACAGAAGCATTTTATAATTCATTGCGCCATGCACAGCCGATATCATTTGGCTTGAATTGTGCATTAGGTCCTGATGAGTTACGCCAGTATGTTGCCGAATTATCAAGAATTGCTGAATGTTATGTCAGTGCGCACCCCAATGCAGGGCTACCCAATGCGTTTGGTGAGTATGACCTTGATGCGCAAAATATGGCCGAACAAATTCATGAATGGGCAACCGCAGGGTTCTTAAATATTGTTGGTGGATGTTGTGGAACAACGCCATTACATATCAAAAAAATGGCAGATGCAGTAAAAGGCATCACTCCACGCCAATTACCGTCACTACCTGTTGAATGCCGTTTATCTGGTTTAGAACCGCTAAATATTGGCAAAAAATCATTATTTGTGAACGTTGGGGAAAGAACCAACGTGACAGGCTCGGCAAAATTTAAGCGGCTGATTAAAGAAGAAAATTACCAAGAAGCTTTAGATGTGGCACGTCAGCAAGTTGAAAATGGTGCACAAATCATCGACATCAATATGGATGAAGGAATGTTGGACTCCCATGCGGCGATGGTACGTTTCTTGAATTTGATTGCTGGCGAGCCAGATATTGCACGCGTGCCGATTATGATTGACTCCTCAAAGTGGGAGGTCATCGAGGCGGGGCTTAAGTGCATACAAGGTAAGGGGATCGTCAATTCAATCTCAATGAAAGAGGGAGTTGAGGCATTTATTGAGCACGCTAAACTATTACGCAAATACGGTGCTGCAGTGGTCGTCATGGCATTTGATGAAGTTGGCCAAGCAGATACACGCGAGCGGAAAATTGAAATTTGTCGTCGTGCTTATCAGATCCTGACCGAAGAGGTCGGCTTCCCTCCTGAAGATATTATTTTTGACCCAAATATTTTTGCCGTAGCCACAGGAATTGAAGAGCATAATAACTATGCAGTTGATTTTATTGAGGTCTGTAAGGATATCAAGGCTCAGTTACCTCATGCGATGATTTCTGGTGGGGTTTCCAACGTCTCTTTTTCATTTAGAGGGAACGACCCTGTACGCGAAGCGATTCATGCTGTTTTCTTGTACTACGCCATTCGTAATGGAATGGATATGGGGATCGTTAATGCGGGGCAGCTCGCTATCTATGATGACTTACCTTCTGAATTAAAAGACGCTGTTGAAGATGTGATTTTAAATCGTCGTGATGACAGTACGGAACGCTTGCTTGAACTGGCGGAAAAATACCGTGGAGCCGGGGCAGGAGAGCAGCAAGTTCAACAAGCGGAATGGCGTAGTTGGGAAGTTGAAAAGCGTCTTGAATATGCACTAGTGAAAGGGATTACTGAATTTATTATTGAAGATACTGAAGAGACTCGTCAACGTGCTTCTAGCCCAATCGAAGTGATTGAAGGCCCCTTGATGAACGGTATGAATGTGGTTGGAGATTTGTTTGGGGAAGGCAAAATGTTCTTACCTCAAGTGGTGAAATCCGCCCGTGTAATGAAACAAGCAGTAGCCTATTTAGAGCCTTATATTCAAGAGCTTAAACAATCAGGTAGCAGTGCAGGAAAAATCTTACTCGCTACGGTAAAAGGCGATGTCCATGATATTGGTAAAAATATTGTTGGCGTTGTTTTACAGTGTAATAACTATGAAATCATTGATTTAGGCGTGATGGTTCCATGTGAAACTATTCTAAAAACAGCGCGTGAAGAAAACGTCGATATTATTGGGTTATCTGGTTTGATTACACCATCTCTTGATGAAATGGTGCATGTCGCTAAAGAGATGGAAAGACAAGGGTTTACCTTACCATTACTGATTGGTGGGGCGACGACATCAAAAGCACATACTGCCGTGAAAATTGAGCCAAATTACAGTGGGCCAACAACTTACGTGCAAAATGCTTCTCGAACAGTGGGGGTTGTCTCGGCGTTATTGTCAGCAACACAAAAAGCAGATTTTGTTGCGCGTACGCGCCGTGAATATGACACTGTGCGCTTACAGCATGGCCGAAGAAGGCCAAAAACACCCCCAGTGGCACTGGATGTGGCACGTGCGAATGCGGTAAATATTTATTGGCAAAGCTATCAACCACCTGTACCAAAATTTCTGGGTATTCAAAAAGTCACAGCATCTATTTCAACGCTGAGAGACTATATTGATTGGACACCATTTTTTATGACTTGGTCGCTGGCGGGGAAATACCCGCGGATCTTAGAAGATGAAGTGGTTGGTTCTGAAGCGCGTAAGCTATTGAAAGATGCTAATAATATGTTAGATAAGCTTGATAAAGAAAGCTTACTAACACCAAAAGGTATTTTTGGTTTATTCCCTGCAAACCGAGTTGGCGATGATGTAGAAATTTATACCGATGAGTCAAGAAGCCATGTACAAGTGATGGGGTTGAATTTACGCCAACAAACCTTAAAAACTGAGTTTCCAAACTATTGTTTATCTGACTTTGTCGCGCCAAAAGATAGTGGTAAAGCCGATTATATTGGAGCTTTCGCTGTGACAGGGGGCTTAGAAGAAGACGCGCTTGCTGATGAATATGAACAACAGCATGATGATTATAATAAAATTATGGTTAAAGCGCTGGCGGATAGGCTAGCGGAGGCATTTGCTGAATATCTACACCAACAAGTCCGCAGGCAATATTGGGGTTATGCAGCTGATGAAAACTTGAGTAATGAAGAGCTTATTCGTGAAAATTACCAAGGTATCCGCCCTGCACCGGGGTATCCGGCTTGTCCTGAGCACACAGAAAAGGCCAAAATTTGGCAGTTATTGGATGTGGAAACGCAAATCGGCATGAAACTCACCAGTTCTTATGCGATGTGGCCAGGTGCTGCGGTATCAGGCTGGTATTTTAGCCATCCCGAAAGTAAATATTTTGCAGTAGCTCAGCTACAAAAAGACCAAATTGAGGATTATGCAGAACGTAAAGGGATGTCGGTAACCGAGTTGGAGCGTTGGTTAGCACCAAACTTAGCTTATGACCCTGAAGATTAAAAACCAGATCAATACATTGATTTTTCATGTATTCGGCACCATCTTATAGGTAATACATTAGAGGGGTCCAATGATGAGCTATGAATTTATTATTGAAGAGGAGCTGCCGCGTTCGGCAGTTTTTCCTTATCAGATCCAAAACAGTGCGGCGCCTGAAACGTTTATGATGAGTGAAGACGCGGTGAGCGCCATGATGAGTGTTTTACAGATCATGGATAAGCTTGATACCGATGATTCACTGAATGAGCACTGTTTTAATCAAATTTGGTTGAAAAGCGAGCTAACACCGGCAAGAGCAGAAGAAATTTATCTGTTTTTAGAAGAAAATCTAGCGGTAGAACCCGTGCCTTCAGAGGAAGAAATCGCTGCTTTTCATCAAGCCCAAGTTGATGAAAATAAACTGTTATCCCAAGAAAGCCCTAAAGACGGTATGGTACCCGTACATAAATTTTCGACTAATGACGGTTGGTTGGTGACCACGAAAGAGTGTGAGTGGATTGCGGAAGTGTTTTCACCAGAACTCGTGAGTGAAAATCACTTTGTTGTTTCTCAGATTTCTGAGCTGTGTAAAATTAGCCACCGCACATTGGAAGCCCTGTTAATTGAGTGGGGTAAATTTAATTTATTTGCCAGTAAACATGGTGGTTACCGCGTTAATTAAGCTCTGCGGTTTATTTTGGAGACAAAAGTTTCGGTAAGAAGCTGGCGTCTCCTCCATTTTCTTAATAATTCTTTTGTAATTCTACTTTTTCAGCCAACATCCCTTATGAATTTTTTATTGGAGTGATATGTTAATGAGATAACGCCAATAAATAGGTCATGGTGATGAAATTACGTTCTTTTCTGTTAGTTCTCTATGTTAGCGGTATTTCCCTTGCGCAAGCTGGCAATATCGTTGAAGCACCTTCTGTGAAAGATAAGCCGAATGCGCTACAGGCGCAGCCTAAAAGTACGCCTATACCTGATGAATTCAAAGCAAAATTGAAGTTAGCGACTGCCGGAGATGAAGAAGCGATGGTGGATGTTGGGCTTGCTTATATGGATGGGACTGAATTTTTAGCTGTCAATGAGCAAGAAGCTTATCGCTGGTTCAAAAAGGTGGCTGACCGAGATAATACAGATGGCGATTACTATCTTGGGATGTTGTTGCACAATCAGGAAAAATACCAGCAAGCGGAACAATGGTATCGCCGAGGCGCCGAAAAAGGCGACGCATATTGCCAATATGCGATGGGTTACTTATATGAACATGGTATTGGGGTGGAGCAAAATTTAAAACAAGCGAAAGCATGGTATGCAGAAGCCGCAGAGCAAGAGCACGCTAACGCACAGTTTGCGATGGGGCTGTTTTATCATGATGGGCTAGGTGGTGATACCGACTACCAAAAGGCGAGAGAATGGTATGAAAGAAGTGCGGGAAATAATATTGCCGCTGCTGTGAATAACTTAGCGGTGATGTATGAAAATGGCGAAGGTGTAGAGCCGGACGACGAAATGGCGATTTACTTATATCGCCAAGCCGCCAATATGGGTTCTGCGACAGCACAAGTGAATATGGGTGACTTTTATCAAGAAGGCCATAGTGCAATAGAAAAGAATAGCTACCAAGCGATGTACTGGTATAAACGTGCTGCGCAACAAAACAATATTGCAGGGCAACTGGCGATTGCGAAAGCCTATGAACAAGGCGATGGCGTTGGTAAAGACCTCGCCGAAGCCTTTATCTGGTATGAACGTGCGGCACAAAACAAATCCCAAGATGCAGGAATGAAAGTGGCTGAATTCTATGAAAAAGGGTTAGGTGGCGTTAAAAAAGACCCAGAAAAGGCCATTGAGTGGTATATGTCACTTGCTAATAGTGATGATAATGCGGCTCAAATTAAGTTAGCGAAGATGTATGTGTCTGGTGAATTGAAAAATGTGGATGTAAATAAAATTGTGAGTTGGCTGCAACTGGCACAAGAAGATAGCATCGAAGCTCAAAACCAGTTAGCTATCTTTTATTTAACGGGAACGGGTGTGGCGAAAAATTCGCAGAAAGCTCGGCAATTACTGGAAAAAGCGGCATTTAAAAAGAACAGTGATGCACAAAATAACCTTGCGGTGATGTATGCACGAGGCGAGGGAGGGGAAAAAAATATTTTCCGTTCGGTAATGTGGTTTGAACGAGCGGTAGAGCTCGATAATGAAACAGCAAAAGGGAATTTAGCGCTTTTAACACAGAATAAAGGTGTGACAGGTAAAATGTTGCAATACACCAGCAGTGTTGCACAACCCAACAAAAATACTAGAAGGGATTAATTTTATAAAAAAGAAGGCGATCGTGATGATCGCCTTTTGGTATTTTGATCAAACTTCTACACTATTCAAATAAGTTACTGTGCAAGGTACGAACGATCTCTTCAGCATCATTTCCTGGGACCAATAAACAAATATTGTGGCTACTTGCGCCATAGCTGATCATGCGAATATTGAATGACTCAAGTGCGCCAAAAATTTGCCTTCCTAGGCCGTTCACTTGCGACAGTTCATTACCAATGATTGCAACGAGCGCTAAATTCTCTTCCACTTCGACACGACATAATGCGGATAACTCTGTCATCAGCGCATTGGTGAGTAAGCTGCCGTTAGTTCCCGTTGAGCCCGTTGTATCTAAGGTGAGTGCGACACTGACCTCTGACGTCGTAATTAAATCCACGGAAATATTGTGGCGCAGTAAAATGGTGAAAATTTCCGCTAAGAAACCTCGAGCGTGCAACATTTTTAGGCTGTGTAAGGTGAGTAATGTTTGTTTGCGGCGCAGTGCTAATGCCCTAAATTGTGGTGGATTAGTGGTTTTATCACACACAATGGTACCGCCAGCTTCGGGTGCTTTACTTGAACCAACAAAAACGGGGATCCCGGCACGTACTGCAGGAAGGAGTGTCGCTGGATGCAAAATTTTTGCACCAAAAGTCGCCATTTCAGCCGCTTCATCGAAAGCAATTTCATCAATGCGTTGGGCATTCGGTACGACGCGAGGGTCTGTGGTGTAAATTCCAGGAACATCAGTCCAAATATCGACGCGTGATAAATTAAGTACTTCAGCTAACAGAGCGGCGGTGTAGTCACTTCCACCACGTCCAAGCGTTGTCGTACGGCCTTTTTCATCACGGCCAATAAACCCTTGGGTGATCACAACCGACTCGGAAAGGCGCGGCATGAGTTGTTGTTCTGACAATGCTTTTAGCTGAGTCAGTTCTGGCTCAGCACGACCAAAACTGTCATTCGTTCTCATCACTTTGCGTACATCAAACCATTGGGAATTAGCATTACGTTGGCGTAGGACTTCAACAAATAGTAAGGTTGACATTAATTCGCCATGGCTGACCATTTCATCCGTTAATGCATCGGAAGTGGCTAAAGCAGCCGAATCAGCTAAATGTGCAATATTATCGAGTAACCGATTGATTTCTTCACGAATAACATCAGCTGTTTGTAGATTATCAATAATTGCGTATTGAATATCCTTCACTTTTTTTAGCAGTTCATTGCGTTTATCCGCATCGCAGCCTTCAGCCAGTTCGATTAATAAATTGGTAATGCCAGCAGAAGCTGAAAGTACCACAACTCGCACATTTGGGTTGGAAAGAACGATATTGGCGCTGTTGTTCATCGCTTCAAAGTTAGCGACGCTGGTGCCGCCAAATTTGGCGATAACATACTGATGGTTGCCTGTTGAAGGCGCTGCGGTATTCATGGTGTCAATCCCTTTGGTTAAACCTAATCTTTATATAGATTTATCGGGTAAATGGGATTGCGTCAATCAAGAATCGAAGTAAATCAGTAATTCTAATGATAGGTAATTTATTATCGGTTTTCTCAATATACTCGTCATACTGCAAGCTACATGGGTGTTGGCTGCGTTCATTGAATTATTGAGAACATATACCCGCTGTTTTTTTAAGTGGTATGCATTGAAAGTGCGTATTTTAATAAAAGGGGTAATTAAGTCTGGAAAAGTGCGGCAGAATTGGGGAATATCAATGTAACGCAGAAAACCGATAAGTCTCGTTTTCGTGACGGGGTACAATCTATTTCTATTTAATATTATTTGGAGAGTGTTATCCATGAGAAGTATTAATCCAAGCCAAACGGCTGCATGGCGGGCGCTAGAGCAACATTTTGCGCAAATGAAAAATGTCCATATGCGCGATTTGTTTGCACAGGATAAAGACCGCTTTACTCATTTTTCGGCGACGTTCGATGGTCAAATCTTAGTGGATTTCTCCAAAAATAGAATTACACAAGAAACATTGGAACATTTATTAGCCTTAGCAAAAGAAACAGAGCTAGAAAGCGCTATTAACAGCATGTTCCAAGGTGAGAAAATTAACCGTACTGAAGACCGTGCTGTATTACATACTGCTTTGCGCAACCGCGATAACACCCCTGTTTATGTCGACGGCAAAGATGTCATGCCTGAAGTGAATGCGGTATTGGATAAAATGCAGCAATTTAGTCAGCGCATTATCAGCGGTGATTGGAAAGGGTACACCGGTAAAGCGATTACTGATGTGGTGAACATCGGTATTGGTGGTTCAGACCTTGGTCCATTTATGGTGACAGAAGCACTACGTCCATACAAAAACCACCTAAATATGCACTTTGTATCGAATGTGGATGGTACACAAATTGCGGAAACGCTGAAAAAACTGAACCCAGAAACGACACTGTTTTTAATTGCGTCAAAAACGTTTACAACGCAAGAAACGATGACTAATGCGCATTCTGCTCGCGATTGGTTCTTGGCTGCGACAAAAGATGAAAGCCAAGTGGCTAAGCATTTTGTGGCTCTTTCAACGAATAGCGAAGAAGTTGCGAAGTTTGGTATTGATACCAACAATATGTTTGAATTCTGGGATTGGGTTGGTGGCCGCTATTCATTATGGTCAGCAATTGGTTTATCAATTATTTTATCGGTTGGCTTTGATAATTTCGTTCAATTATTGAGCGGCGCCCATGCGATGGATAAACATTTTACCCAAACTCCATTAGAAAAGAATATCCCTGTGTTGTTAGGTTTGATTGGCATTTGGTACAACAATTTTTTTGAAGCAGAAACTGAAGCGATTCTGCCATACGACCAATACATGCATCGCTTTGCTGCATACTTCCAACAAGGCAATATGGAGTCGAACGGTAAATATATTAGCCGTGATGGAAAACCTGTTACTTATCAAACAGGCCCGATTATTTGGGGTGAGCCAGGAACCAATGGCCAACATGCGTTTTATCAGTTGATCCACCAAGGAACGAAGATGATCCCATGTGATTTTATCGCACCTGCGGTAACGCATAACCCGTTAGGGGATCACCATGAAAAATTGTTATCGAATTTCTTTGCGCAAACCGAAGCACTGGCATTTGGTAAAACGCGTGAAGTGGTCGATGCCGAGTTTGCTGCACAAGGTAAAAATGTCGCGGATATGGAATATGTTGCACCTTATAAAGTGTTTGAAGGCAACCGTCCAACTAACTCTATCTTATTGAAATCCATCACACCATACTCGTTAGGTGCATTGATTGCGATGTATGAGCACAAAATTTTCACCCAAGGGGCGATTTTAAACATCTTCACTTTCGACCAATGGGGGGTTGAATTAGGTAAACAGCTCGCAAGCCGTATCCTGCCTGAATTAGAAAATAGTGATACCGTGAGTAGCCATGATAGTTCGACCAATGGTTTGATTAACAGTTATAAAGCTTGGCGATAAATTACTAACGTATTACTTAAATACTTCAATATAAGGTAGGAGCTTCCTACCTTATATTGTTTGGTTGATATATTGTTTATTCGATTGTTTTTTAAGCAATCAAATCTAGTTTATTATGATATTAATGAATTTTATTATTATCGATAACTAGCTAGTAATTAAAAAACTTTTCACTATATTTTTACATTTTGTGTTGAAAATGTGACTTTTTATATAAATTGTTAGCTAACTTTAACCTTGTCGTAAAACAACGTGATATCCTATTGCGTAAGAAATACAGTAAATCATAACCATGTTATTCATGGTGGAATTTTAAGTAATGGATGAAACGCTTTTTACTTCTCAGCCGATTCACTGGCTGGCGGAGAACGATAAAATAGTGCCTGCCAATGTATTAGATTGGCTATTAGAGCTCGGCTCCATGACAAAACGTTTTGAGCAACATAGCCAGCAAGTTACCGTGATACCTTATTTAGAGCGCTATATAACGCAAAATAAGCTGAGCGCAGATGAAGCGCAGTCTTTACCTGAAAGCCAGCGTTATTGGGTCAGAGAAGTTGTCATGTATGGCGATGGTATCCCTTGGCTACTGGGCCGAACGATAATCCCTGAAGAAACACTGACCGATGATGACCAGCAGCTGGTGGATATTGGGAGAATGCCGTTAGGGCGTTATTTGTTTAGCCGTGATAGCTTAACTCGAGATTATATTCATATTGGTTCTTGTGCAAACCGTTGGGTACGTAGTTCTCGGTTAAGATTATCGGATAAACCTTTACTATTAACAGAAATATTTTTACCTGAATCACCTGCATATCGTTAACTATTCTAAGTATTTTGAATTTTCAGGTCTTTGCAATGACACTATGCCAACAAATATAAATCAGTAAGTTGCAGAGGTTGGTGGTATTAAAATATACCCAATTTGAAGTATGATGGAATTCGAAAAGGAGCACGACAAAGTGGAGGGAAGTATGACGCTCAGTAAATGGCATGCATACAGCCGTTTAATGCGTATTGATAGACCCATTGGTTCACTGTTGCTATTGTGGCCGACATATTGGGCATTATGGATTGCGGCTCAAGGTACGCCAAGTTTACATCTTTTAATTGTATTTACTGCTGGCGTATTTTTTATGCGTGCAGCTGGTTGTGTCATTAATGACTTTGCTGATCGCCATTTTGATGGCCACGTAGAGCGGACTAAACACCGCCCACTCCCGAGTGGCGACGTAACAGAAAAAGAAGCAAAAATATTGTTTGCTAGCCTCGTTGGCCTTTCTTTTCTGCTGGTTTTGACACTCAATTCAATGACTATTTGGTTGTCGATTGCAGGTTTGGCCTTAGCATGGGTTTACCCTTTTGTTAAGAGAGTCAGTAACTTACCTCAAGTGGTGTTAGGTGCGGCTTTTGGTTGGTCAATTCCAATGTCTTTCTCTGCTGTTGGTGAAACCTTGCCTGTTGTTTGTTGGTTACTGTTCTTAGTTAATATTATTTGGTCGGTGATCTACGATACTCAGTATGCAATGGTAGACCGCGATGATGATTTAAAAATTGGCGTGAAATCAACCGCTATTTTATTTGGGCAATATGACAAACTGATTATTGGCTTACTGCAACTATTGATGGTTGGCTTATTATTGGTAATTGGCTCACTGGCGGGCTTGGGAACTCTTTATTATGTTTCATTGGTGTTAGTTGCGGGTCTATTTATCTATCAGCAGCAATTGATGGTTAATCGTGAACGTGCACCTTGCTTTAAAGCCTTTATGAATAATAACTTTGTTGGCTTAATTTTGTTCATTGGTATTCTTATTAGTTATTTTTAAATTACCGTTATTGAGCCAAAGTAAAAAAGGTCATGTTATTTCTAACATGACCTTTTTGGTTTTACGGATTTGAGAAAACGCAATTAGCTTTTCACTTGTTCCGGAGATTGCGTGCTTTCAGTTGGTTTTTTTTCAGAAAACTCATCGTCTTGGCTAACACTTTCAATGGTTAAACGAATCTCAGGTGACATCAAGCGAGCCAGAACTGCGTACAGTTTCTGTGCATTGGTAACAAAGATATCATTTTCATTATTATCAATGTAGCCTTCCTCTCTTAGGGTATCGACCAATGTCGAGAATACCGCTTTATCAAAGAATTCAGGAGCGTTAATACCGTGCAAAACAGAAAGGCGTTGCGCAAGGATACGACTTTGTTTTTCCAATGTATTACGGCTAATTTCAGGGCTCGCATTGAGTAATGACAATGTGATTGCATAACGTTGCAAAGTCTCCCGAACGCCTGCGGCTAAGAGCTGCAATGGGCGAATACGGCGAGGATTTAGCACCACCATATCGTCTTCTTTTAGGCAAATTAGCTTTTGGTTATTCAGTTCATCAATTAGCGTATCTACCGTCTCATGTAGCTCATCACTGTTATAACGCATAAACAGTTCTGCTTTTAAGAATGGGTAAATTTGGCCTACTTGATAGTGAATATCTTGGCGGCTAATGCGTTCATGGTGTAACACAATGCTAGTTATTAGCGATGGTAATACTAATAAATGATGGATATTGTTACGGTAATAGGTCATCAAGACGGCATTTTCGCGAGGAAGAATGATAATATCCCCCATGCTGTCTTTTTCGACTTCAAATTTATCCATTTGCAAAGCATGTTCTAACAATTGCTCGGCGGTTTTATTTGGCGTTGTAGCATCTGCGGTGTATGGCACATTGCGCAATAATTGCAGGTAACAGTCGACTTGTTCAACCAGTTGCTCACGAGTCAGTGAGCGTTGACGAGAAGCCAGTAACGCAGTCGCACACAGGTTAATTGCATTGGCTGCGGCTGCATTATTAATATTGACCATAATGTTATCGGCTAACGAACTGACTGTTGGGTTTAGCCAAGTTGGTCTTTGTGGTTCGATAGGGTCGATAGAGTCGCGCCAATCAGGTACACGCTGGTTGAGATAGTGTGGAAGCGAAATTGGCTGGCCAAAGTTAACATAGCCTTGGCCTAGGTTGCGCAATTTACGTAAACCGCGAACCATAGAGAAAAAGCCTTCTTTCTCTTTTTCTGCACCGCGCAGTTCTTTGGCGTAAGTACCCACTTCCATCACATGCTCATACCCGATGTAGATAGGAACAATGGTGATAGGGCGTGAGTCACCGCGCAACATCGCTTGTAACGTCATGGAGAGAGTACCCGTCTTAGGCTGTAATAAACGACCGGTACGTGAGCGCCCGCCTTCCACAAAGTACTCGATGGAGTAACCTCGGGCAAATAGCTCACTTAAATATTCGCGGAAAACGGTTGAATACAGTTTATTGCCTTTGAACGTTCGGCGAATAAAAAAGGCCCCTAAACGACGGAAAATAGGCCCAGCAGGCCAGAAATTGAGGTTGATCCCCGCGGCAATATGGGGGGGAACTAGCCCTTGATGGTATAGCACATATGAGAGCAGTAAGTAGTCCATATGGCTACGGTGGGATGGCACATAAACGATTTCATGGCCGTCTTGTGCTAGCTGGCGGACTCGTTCAGCGTGCTGAACATTAATGCCTTGATAAAGGCGATTCCAAGTCCAACTAAGAACCCTATCCGTTAAACGTACTGCTTCATAAGAGAAATTGGCTGCGATTTCTTCCATCATCCCAACGGCATTTTGCTGAGCTTTTTTGAGTGGAATTTTTTTACTGCGCGCTTCGTCTTCAACGGCTTTTTCAATTGCTTTTGACGTCAATAACTTATTAAACAGCTCATAACGTGCAGGGAGTTTTGGCCCAACTGCCGCGAGACGTTGGCGCGAATAGTGAATACGTGCGACACGAGCAAGTTTGTTGGCAATAATGGTATCTGTACCGTGGTCTTGTGCCATTTTCCCAATAGAGACAATCGGAGATAAACGTACGAAGCTGTCACGTCCTAACCATAAAACGGCGAAGAATTTTTGGATACCGTTTAACAGTTTCAGTGGTGGTGCTGGGGTATGGCCTTCACGGCCAGGTGAACGCCCAAACATCACGGATGCCGGTAGCATTTGAATATCTAGATTTGGGTTGTTTTTATGCAAATCTAAATAAGCATGGAATGTTTTTACTGAATCCTTACGTGGATTCGGTGAATAATAGCGAAAAACACGTGGGCCATCATCGATAAAAACGTAGGCCGGAAGCTTCGTTCCATTGATATCATTGTCGACCAGCGGGTCTGGCAGACCAATAGCTAAGCATTGGTGCCGTAGCGTGAGGAGGTCAGACTTCGAATGATAAGGTAATACGTATAGGGTTGGCCTGTTGACATCAAGCTGCAACTCAGTGACGGGATCCGAAGGAATTAGTTTACTTTTTACCAATAATTTAAGTGGTAAATTCAACGTGTTGTAATATATTTTACGCCATAGTGACATAAATGATTATAGCCTCTTGTTAACAATGCTGCACAATCATACCAGAAATACATGGTTAGATCTGTTACTGACAATTCACTTTGACCGTAAAAATCGATTATTGTTTGTATTTTTTAAGGAATAAATATGGCGAGTCAAGTTAAGGGCTTCACGCGAGTGATTAAAGCAGCGGGGTATTCCCTTAAAGGTTTGAAGGCAGCTTGGGTTAATGAAGCGGCATTTAGGCAGGAATCTGTTGCTGCGATTATTGCAATTTTTATCGCATTTTATTTAGATATCAGCTATATAGATAGAATTTTGTTAGTGAGTTCTGTTGTACTGGTGGCAATAGTCGAATTACTGAATAGCGCGATAGAAGCCGTAGTTGACCGTATCGGAAGTGAATATCATGAACTTTCAGGGAGAGCTAAAGATATTGGTTCTGCCGCAGTATTTGTGAGTATCGGTTTAGCGTTGTTTATTTGGGTACTCGTATTATGGCAGCGCTATTTCCCTGGTTAAGGTGTTTGGTTACTTAATCAGGTAAAAAGAAAATAAATCGATAACAAATGCTTAAATTGAGCGATTTAACTGTTCCAAATCTTCATTTACCTGTATATACTCACAGCTTGACTGTATAAACAAACAGGGGAACGGAATGAAAGCACTGACGGCTCGACAACAGCAGGTTTACGATCTGGTGCGTGACCACATTTCGCAGACGGGTATGCCTCCTACACGTGCTGAGATAGCAGCAAGCCTTGGTTTTCGTTCGCCTAATGCGGCAGAAGAACATTTAAAGGCTTTAGCACGTAAAGGGGTTATTGAAATCGTTTCAGGCGCATCTCGAGGTATTCGTCTGCTTCTTGAAGAAGAAACCGAAGATCAGGGGTTACCTCTGATTGGACGTGTAGCCGCTGGCGAACCATTATTAGCACAGGAACATATTGAGAGCCACTATCAAGTTGACCCTGAGCTGTTTAAACCACATGCCGATTTCTTATTGCGTGTGAATGGGATGTCCATGAAAGATATTGGTATTATGGATGGCGATTTATTAGCTGTGCATAAAACACAAAATGTACATAACGGGCAAGTGGTTGTTGCACGCATCGAAGATGAAGTCACTGTTAAACGTTTTAAGCAACAGGGTAACCGTGTTGAGTTAATAGCAGAAAACCCAGAATTCGAACCTATTGTTGTTGACTTGCGTCAGCAAAATTTCACTATTGAAGGTTTAGCGGTTGGGGTTATTCGTAACAGTGATTGGTATTAATTTTCGTTAGCAACCAGCTGTAATAGTAGGTTACAGACGGCGAAGACGATTGCAGGCAGATTTCATGGTTTTATTCTGAAGTCTGCCTGTTTTGTTTCCTTTCTTATATTTTTTCTCTTCTCTATTTTCTCTTTGCATTTCATCAAACGATATAGCAATACAGCTATTTATTTCTTCTTAGGGGTTATAGGTTGTTCATGATTATGATGACAATGTTCGTGATCTTGGCAGCTATTCACCTCGTCGCAATTTTTACATAAGCCATGGTTTTCCACAACGGTATGCCTTAAGCGGAATTGGTGCTCATCTGCTAAATTAATAATTGCGGCTTCTATCGTTGTGCAATCACTTTCCGTTACGCTTCCGCACTGGTCGCAAATTAACATAACAGAGATATGGCTTGGGTTATCAAAATGGTGACAGACAACATAGCTGTTGGTTGATTCGATTTTATGGATAAAACCTTGCTCCATTAAGAACTCAAGGCCACGATAAACAGTAGGTGGCTTAGCTTGAGGTTCAATTTCACGTAGTAAGTCGAGTAAATCATAAGCACTGATCGCACCATGCTGTTGTGCTATTAGGCTCAATACCGTTTCTCTCTGTGGTGTCAGCCTGACGCCTCTTGATTGGCAAATATGTTCTGCCATCGCAAGAACTTTTTTTTCACTCATCTTTTCCATTTTACTGACCCCACCCGTTGAAAAATGCAAATGTTTACTGCACACAAGTTTATCACAGTTTCTTGAACTATAGAGAATCAAGAGATGAATGCGTTGCTATCAAAAAATTTTAGCTTTGTTGAGTATTTTTTTGACTAATAAAGAAAATACAGGGAGTAATTAAATAAAATATAAAAAATGATATTTCATTTTATTTAAAAACAAACAGACAAAATGAAACATATATTAAACAAATGTATTATATATACATAACTAATTATGAACAGTTAATTGAAATGTTTGGTTTCAATTTGATGTAATTTTAATTAAGACTTATCTTACCTGTAATTTACAACCTTCGATTTATCACTTCTTAATGCTCAGTTTTCGAACCTAATGTTTGTATTTGATAATTATAACCGATTTAAATTCTAATAAATCAATTTATATAGATTTAAACTCCAATATAAATTTATCTATAATTTGACATATTTTGAGATATTTATAAGTAAGAAATGATGGTTTTATATAAATTTTTCTAAGTAATAAATTTGAAATGTATATTTTAGCATTGCTTTGGTTTTATATATCTTAACTTTTAATTTGTAAGGTTGTTTATTCTGGTTTAACTCTAAATTTGTGTTCATTTTGACAATAAATATCGGTTATGTAGAATTGACATCAGAAAGTTTTGGCAGGTATGTGTAAAAAATCATTTTCTATTTCTATATCAATTTTTGAGAATTAACTTTCACAGGAATTATTAATATTGAATAGAAAATAATGAATTAAAAAATTTAAACTTTTTAAAAATCATAAGTGAGAAGGATCTTATTTATATATTCACCTCTAATCTGAATGAAATTAATGATGTTGGATGACTGAAAAATTTCACTGTTAAGTAATCAAAAAAATAAAACTGATTCCTTATCAATAAAAATCAGAAAAGAGACAGCTACTTCCTACTCATTTAAAGGAAATGTTTATGAAACTGAATAAATTAGCATTAACTCTGGCTTTAGGTTTAGGTGTTGGAATTTCTGGTGTTGCAGTGGCTGAAGATCCAGTAACTCCACCAACGGTTGAAAGCTCACAAGGTGAAGTTCGTTTCACTGGTTTCATTAATGATGTTCCATGTTCAATTGATGCAAACAACTTAAAACAATTAGTTGAGTTTGGTGAAATTGCATTACATGAACTGACATCTAACCAATACCGTTCAGATAACAGAGACTTCGATATCGTATTGAAAAACTGTTCAACTGAAACGTATAAAAACGCAAAAATTACCTTCACTGGCCCAACTATTTCTGGTTTCCAAGGTTTCACTGGTGACTTACTTGGCTTAGGTGGAAAAGTTAAAAATGCGGGTATCGTAATCACTAATGGTGCTGACAAAGTTGTTGAATTTGGTAAAGCATTCCCAGGTACAGGTGATGGATACGCATTAAATGCAGGTGATGGTAAAGAAACCACTCTTCATTTCTCTGCATACGTTAAAGGTAATGAAGCAGCGGACGCAAAAGCAACAACTGGTAGCTTTAACACCGTTGCTAACTTCAAAATTATTTACCAATAAGTTCAAGCTTAGTTAAGTAAAAACATGTGGCGTATTGATGACGCCATATGTTTCTACCTTCTTTTTCATTTTTAGTCTGATAGGCGGCATAGTTGAATGAAAAGCATGAAACTCAATTTAATTACAAAATTAATGCTTTTAATATTAACGCCAATGATTGCATTTTCTGAAGAGGCGGTTGATTTTAATACTGACTTTTTAGAAGCAGACAGTACTGAAAATGTTGATTTTAGTAAATTTTCTCACGCCAATTATATCCCACCTGGAAATTACTCTTTAGCTATCTCTGTAAATAAAGTCAAAATTTCCATGGAACAATCTATTATATTTTTTACGCCTAATTATGATGAAAAAATATCATTAGCTTGTATTACGCCTGAATTATATGAGCAATTAGGATTAAAGCCAGAGTGGAAAAATAAAGTCACTTGGTTACTTGATGGCCAGTGTCTAGATATTCGTTCTGTACCCGAAATGCGAATTCAAGGTGACCTTGCAAAAAATATTGTCGACATCAGTATTCCTCAAGCTTATATGGAATATGAAGACCCGAATTGGGATCCACCTTCACGTTGGGATGATGGCATTTTAGGTGCTTTTATCGACTATAATGCAACGGGCCGGGTTGTTAAAAAACAAACGGGTGACAAAGGAACAGATTCAGGTATTACCGCAACTGGGACAATGGGCACTAATATTGGAGCTTGGCGTTTTAGAGGTGATTGGCAAACACAGAAAGGCCAATTAAATAAAGGTGGCCAATCATGGTCATGGAATCAGTTATATGCATATAGAGCTATTCGCTCTTTAAATTCAAGGCTAACGTTTGGTGAACAGTATCTGTCTTCAACACTGTTCGACAGTATTCGTTATATTGGTGCGAGTTTAGAAACCAATGAATCTATGCTACCTCCGCGTTTACAAGGCTATGCACCTGAAATTGCGGGAGTTGCCAAAACCAATGCGACCGTTATTGTGAAGCAAGATGGCCGTATTATTTATCAAAAAGAAGTTAGCCCTGGGCCGTTTCGTATTCAGGATGTGAACTCTTTTGGTGGCGGTACGTTAGATGTTTCTATTCAAGAACAAGATGGTAGTGTGACCAACTATAAAGTGGAAACCTCTCGTTTAGGGACATTGACTCGACCAGGTCAGCTGATTTACCAGTTTGTTGTGGGTAAACCGACTAAGAATGAACATGATACTCAAGGGCCAGCATTTAGCTTGGGATCTTTATCATGGGGTGTGACTAATAATACAACCGTTTATGGTGGTGTTCTTGGTTCATCAGAGTATCAAAATATTGCGATTGGTTTAGGCCGTGACTTAGCGCCATTTGGTGTATTGTCAGGGAACTTGAGTATTTCTCGTGCTGAAATGGGAAGAACCGAAAATAACCAAACATTGACGGGGAATTCGTATAACTTAACTTACTCCAAGCAATTTGATGATATTAATAGCCAAATTACGTTTGCGGGTTATCGTTTCTCTGAAAAAAACTATATGAGCATGAGCCAATTTATTGACCGTCGCTATAATGAAAGTACGGTTGATAGTGGTAAAGAGCTCTATACGATTATCTTTGGTACGGCATTCCCTGAATATAATACTAATATGTATTTAAACTACTCACATCAAACTTATTGGAATAGAGCATCAACGGACCAATACAATTTAACGGTTTCCAATTATTTTGATTTAGGAAAAATTAAAAATTTAAGCCTTAGTTTGACAGCTTACAAAACGAAGTCAGATCAAAATGATGATGACGGGGTTTATCTTAATTTAAATATTCCATTGAATGGTAACCAAGCGAGTATTAGTTACTCAGGATCTTATGCAAAAAATACGAACAGTCACAGCGTTAATTATTATGACCGTATCAACGAACGCAGTACTTATTCAATTTCAGCAGGTACATGGGATAAAGACAAGGTAACAACATCAGGGATGTACAACTATGATGGTGATACAGCGCAACTTAATCTGAGTGGGACTTATATTCAAGATAATCAATCAGCTCTTTCGATGCAACTGAAAGGGGGCCTGACCATGACTCAAGAAGGTGGTGCTTTACACCGTAATACTTCAATCAATGGCGGGTCAAGAATATTGTTAGATACGAATGGTGTTGCTGATATCCCAGTGCAAACAGGGATAACACCGATACGAACCAATCGATATGGTAAAGCTGTTATCACCAGTGTTATGGATTATAACCGTAATAATATACGAATAGATTTAAACAATGTGCCGGATAATGCAGAAGCAGTTCAATCGACACAGCATGCGACATTAACAGAAGGGGCTATTGGATACCGGAAATTTAATGTCATTCAAGGTGAAAAAATATTGGGAACAATTCATCTTGCAAATAATAGTTATCCACCATTTGGTGCATCCGTCAAAAATGAAAATAATGTTGAAGTTGGCATCGTTTCAGATAACGGATTTATTTATTTAGCGGGTATTAACCCATCAGATATTCTTGAGGTGACTTGGGGTAATAACTCATCTTGTCATATTCAATTACCTGAAAAAATAGAAAGTGGCATGGAACATACAATGTTGCTGCCATGCAAATAATTATAAATATGTTTTAACGTCAACGGTGAAAATATGAAACTTATAAGTAAAGTTCAAATTATAACTGCGATAAGTCTTTCTTTATTAACGCAATCAGCTTATTCAGCAATTGCATTAGATAGAACTCGTGTTATTTATAATGAACAAGACAAAACAGTCGGTATGGGACTGACTAATGAACATTTGACTAGCCCGTATTTAGCTCAGGCGTGGATAGAAAATGACAAAGATGAAAAAGTAAACTCACCTTTTGTTGTGACTCCACCAGTGCATCGTATCGAAGCTAATTCTAAAAGCCAAATTAAAATACAGGCAATTCCTGCTGTAGCACAGCTACCTAAAGATAGGGAAAGTGTTTATTACCTCAATGTGAGAGAAATTCCACCACGTAGTGAAAAAGTAAATGTGTTGCAAATTGCATTACAGACAAAAATTAAACTTTTTTATCGCCCCGCAGCAATTGCGATTAAAGAAAGAATGGAAGTTATTCCTCAAGAAAATGAGATGAAGATCTTTAAGCAAGGCGCGAATTATACCGTGAAAAACCCATCGCCTTACTTTTTATCTATTACGAAACTGAAAAAAGGTAATACAGAAGTTCAAAATTTTGAACCTGTAATGGTTGCGCCATTTAGCGAGGCAAGTTTAGGCAAAGTTGCTAACGATTTAGGTTCATCTCCAACGTTGGTTTATCTCAATGATTTTGGTGGAACGATGGATTTGAAATTTAGTTGCAGTTCAGCTGAATGTACAGTGCTACCCAGAAAATAAGGTTTGATGCCATGATGTCTATTAAAACATTAACAAAGGTATTTGTGTTATTACTCACTTTACAAATATCGAATGTATTTGGTTTTTCAGGATTCCTGTACATTGATATTAAAGGAGAAGTGCTATCAAAGCCTTGTTCAATTAATAATGGACAAACAATTGAAATTGATTTTGGCGATGTATTAACAACACGTGTCCAAGATGAGGTTTATAAAGCGCCCATTGATTATACGGTGACGTGTAAAGATGGCGTCCAACCTAAACTGAACATTTTTATCGAGGGTATATCAGCAAGTTTTGATCAACGCTTACTAAAAACAGACGTTGATAATCTCGCAGTGTTATTTAAAGAGGATACCAGCGATTTCCCTCTGAAAAATAAACGCGCTTTTAATTTTGCAAATCCATTAAAACTGTATGCCGTATTAGTGAAAAAAAGTGGTACAGATTTACCCGCAAAAAGTTTTACGGCAAATGCGACGTTGAAAGTGGAGTATCAATAAGGGGCTGAGATGTGAAGATTGTTAATAACATAATCGGGTTGGTGTTACTCAGTACCATTTTATCGTTTACATCAGTCGCTAAGGATTATGAAACAGAGATTAAGATTAAAGGGAACTTAATTACACCACCGCCTTGCCATATTGATGATGGTAAGGATATTGAAGTCGATTTTGGCAATGTATCAATAAAGTCAATTCAAGGTAATGACCAAAAAAGACAGGTTAATTACCAGATTCAATGTGGCGAAAATAAAAATAATTGGTCTATGTTTTTGATGTTAGATGGAATAAAAAGTGACTTTGATAGAAATGGGTTAAATACTGGCGTTAATAATCTTGCAGTAAAATTCCAGCTTGCGGATACCGAATTGGAGTTAGGTAAAAAATACCTCATTAATCCTAGCTCCCCGGGTGTACTTTGGGCTGTATTAGTCAGAAATGGCAATAATGAATTAAAGACCGGTGATTTTATTGCTAATGGCACCATGGTCGTGGAGTATCAGTAATGAAAAAAACGCCCTCATTTTTAATTGGAACATTATTTTCTTTGATAACTATGACATTTTTAAGTAGCAATATTGTTTTCGCTGCTAAAAACAATGTCAAAGTCAAAGGGACGTTGGTGAATTCACCTTGTGTCGTTTTACCTGAAAATAAAACGATGGATGTGGATTTTGGGGATATCCGATTATTAGATATTTATGACCCGACCTACCAATTACCGCGTAAAGAGCTAACGCTTGTATTATCGAATTGTGATTTATCTATCGCTCAAAAAATGAAAGTGAAATTTACTGGTGCTGAACATGGGCAAATGTCAGGCTATTTAGCTTTGACAGGTGCAGAATCTAACCCAGGTTTAGGAATTGGTATTGAACTTTCTAGCGGTGAAGAAATTAAAGTAAATCAGTTTTCATCATTGGTACCGATTCTTAAAACCGGAAAAAATGAATTGAAATTTAATACATTTCTTAAAGCAACCCCTGATGCGATCAATAACAAGCAAATTAAAACAGGGCGTATTGCGGCAACGGCAACTTTTTTATTTGAGTACGAGTAATTTTATTCTCAGAACCTCATCCGATGGTGATATCAACACGTTCAAATGAATATAAAGAGATATAAAATGGGAAAACGAATTCAGCAATTAATATTAGCCATACCGTTCTTATTTTTTGGTGTGGGAAGTTACGGTTCAACCTATTTTTCTTATGTGGAAGAAGTTGAATCAACCAGCGCTACTAATAATACTTATCATTATCAATTTGATTATTGGAAAGCTAGTTCTCCAACAGAAGGTAATCCCTGTGTCGCTGTATTGGGGGCTGTTGGTGCTAAAAAATGTTACTTTACAATAAACCACTTACATGAAGGTAAAGACACTGGTGGTGTTGCTTCTCGAATAGATTGGGATTGTCGTATTAATTTTGCAACCTATAAAACCATGGAAGCCATCATTGGTGATGCAAGAGATTTGTGCGGGCTAACTTTTCCATATAGAGGGTCGAGTCGGCACAGTGGAAGGATTACAACAGATGAATGTGTTGGGCTTTTTTTAGGAGATAGCCAACGTGAGAGTAAAGGGAAAATATTACCGGGTGGAATTTGTGGGATAGCTCCCCCTCCAGCAGGAAAATGTTATTTTACCTCACCGACAGGTAGTGCGAATTCTCTTGAACTAAATCACGGTGCTTTAAATGCAGATGAACTCAATGGTGATGTAGAAACTGGATTATTTTATATTCAATGTAATAAGGATATGAGTGTTAAGGTTTCTTCAAACTTACAGCAAGATAATGTGTATTTACGACCAAATGGTGAATTGCAGTCTTACGTGACATTAAATAATCAATCGGCATCAAAAGGATTGGTTCAATCAGTAAAAGCTAATCAAGTTTGGCCAGTACAAGTGGCATCAACACTAAGAACCAATGGTGCAGTTGCTCCGGGGAAATTTAGTGGCCGCATTACCCTTGTCTTAACTATTCCATGATTTAAATAGATATTTGGATTCGTCATTTCCCATGTTGACGGTTTTGCCTACTTAAACGTAATTGTTGGTAGGCTTTTTTTTATTGAATTTGGCAAGTGAAAGCGGAGTAGGATTCATCTTTTATGATATAAATATTGTCGTCCATTTTAGTAATGTTGACATAATATTTTATTTTATCTTTTTCTAATTGGATAAAGTTAGAAAATAATTTCTCTGGAATGTTGTCTGAACTGGTTACTGACGTCGATGAGAACGTAACTGCATAGTTACCTTTGTGGTCAACATCTTGATAATCAAAATAAAGAGCTCTATCTAACCGATAAATTTGGTTATTATCTTTTAAGTAACCATACATATTCATTCGACCTTGCTGGTTTGCGGAAATTTGGATATTAACTCTTGATTTTAAACTTAAGCCATCTTGAGTATTGTTATCTTTAATCCATAATATTTCAGAGTGACAAATTTGAATGCTATGACTATTTTTTTTGATCATGAATGATGCAGTCGATGCTGCTGCTATCAAAACTAATGATGCCACAAGATATTTTTTCATTTAGATTCTCTGGTCATTTATTGAGATACAATCGTATTTTTTATTAATTTCTTTGCAAATACTAATGGAGATATTTTTATCTATAGCATAAGATTTATTAAAATCTGATAAAAGAATAATTCTCTTTGGTTCATCACATGGAATATTATATTTATTCAGTTTTTTATTTACGATAGCAATATTATCCCTAGAAATACTCCCCGCCATATCAATCGGTGTTTGTATTACGCAGTTTCCATTTGAGCTCACTGTCAGATAGTGATTTACAGGGTTAGGTTTATCCATTGAATACTGAATAAATAAATAGATTAAATAACATATTGCCAATGTTGAAATTGCTAAAAATAATATTTTTAAGGTTTTTTTACTCTTATTTTTATCGATTATCTCATCTTTCCTATTTTGAAGGGGGAGTGTGCTATCAATAACCATATTATAAGTAAGGTCATTCTCTATTTTACCAATAGAGCTTGGTGGTTCATCAATAGTGGGTATGAGTGAAGGGTGGGTCGTTAGTTGGCTATCGACTGACTGTGGAAAGGAGTCTAATTTTTCAATATAATCATATTTATCATTTAGATAAATAATATCCTCTTTTACATGACTATTTTCAGTCTCTCTATTTTCATGTATGGATATATGATTATCGAGGCGAAAGCCTTTTTTAGGCACGGTAACGATCGACTTAGGGTCGATACCAATTTGTTCCAGCTTTTTTCTTATTTCACTAATATAAGTATTTAAATTATTGTTAGAGCCAACTAGTCCATATTCTTCCCATACACTAGTTAAAAGTTCATCGCGTGTTGCGATGCCTTTTTTTATATTTAATAAAATGATTTCATTGAATAACCTAGCTGCAGGTTTAGATAATTCAATACTTTGATTTCGATCATTTTTTAGATATATTAAACTTGTACTCTGTTCGAAAATATATTTTTCATCAATAGTATAGTCATGTGCCTCGTTCATAGATTCCGCTTGCTCTCTCTAATTAAAAGGACGAATAGCAAAGCTACAAATAATTGCAGCTAATTTAAGTTAATAAAAATTTTAGATAAATATTATTATTTATTATAGTTTAAATACTGAATCAATTAACTGCAAGTATTGTGAGGTGAGCTTTTTTGTAATGAATTAGCAAATTTATTGAATCGACACCCTGATTGGAATTAAAAGCTATATAAAAATAACTTTTAGGCGATGAAGTCTGTGTTTATGGTGAGTTTTGTGTAAAAACAATATTTTAATCTAAATAACTCCAATGTGGTGTGTGGATGTTCTTTTTTAAGAGTGCTCCTAGTTATTTGTACTTAGCTCAATGTTTAATTATCTCTGTGGGACACAGATTAATCTTATTTTATTTATATATTATTAGGCAATGATTAAAGTCATTGCCTAATATATTTAGATTAGTATTTATATTCAATACCTAACCAATAATTACGGCCTTCTTCAATATACCCATTAGTATATTCATATGATTTATCGAATAAGTTATTAACTGATGTATTAACAGATATCCCTTGTCCAAAATCATAATCTAAACGTAGGTCAGTCTTAGCATATCCACGCACCTTGCTATCCGCATCGACATAATTAAAGGCCCAGCTTCTTGCTTCTTCGGTTACGGTAATGCTGAATGGCTCATAAGGGGTAAATTTTACCCAAGCGAAGGCTTTGTGGGTAGGTAATTCTGCAATATGTTTAACGCTGTAGTGTTTTGGATCAGCATGAATGTAGCCGTAGCTGAAACCCGCTTCCAACCAATCGGTAATTTGCCCGTTAGTCCCTAAATCAATCCCAAAGTAGTCAACTTTGCCGCTGTTACGATTTTCGAGGATATAACCTCCATCCTGATTAGTACCAACACGATGTGCCATAATGGCATCAGTTACATGGTTATAATAGAGACTTGAAGTATATGACAAAGTGGGTGAGATATGTCCCTTGTAAGTCAAATCATAGGTAAGAGCACGTTCAGTATCGATATGTGGGTTAATGACGAAGGTGTCGTCACTTTTCATTTTTTCTTTGGTATAACGCTCTTTCTGCGTTGGGAAACGGCTTCTTTCTGAAACTGAGAATTGCACGGTATCTTCATTTGCTAAGTGGTAGCGAGCCATGACTTCCCAGTTGAACGCATGTTGGCTATTACCATCGTATTTTTCAAAATCACCAGATTTGTAATCATAGCGCTTGCCGTCAGCACTTTTGCGCCAGTCATAGCCAATACCACCAATAATATCTAAGTTATCCATAGCAACCCATTGATATTCGGTAGCAATAGAATAGGTATTATCTTTATAGCGGTCGAATGGGACATCTCTTTTGGCGCGTGCACGGTGGACGTCTTCTTTCCAGTGTGCAGCAAATGACAGCATATCTAATTCACGCACGGTGAAATCAACACGCATGTCAGCACCGTTACTGTAATCATCGTAACGGCTGTAGTTATAAAGGCCTTTTTCGTAATCTTTGACAGATTTATACTGATGAAGCGTATTTTTGAATGTATCGTGGTATAGGCGACTCTGTAAGGCGATATCGTCGGTGACTTGGGTTGTACCGTTGAAATAGATACTTTCTTTGTCATAAGCAGGCCACTGCCAAATTTGAGGCTTGCTATTTGTCACACTCGGTGGGCTATTTTTATCGCCATCTTGTTTTAAATAAGTCACGACGTATTCATCTGCTTCTCGTGGTGTCCAGCCTACTTTCACCATCATACGTTTGTCATCAGTTGCCGAATTCGGGCGACGACCATTATTACCCGCTAATGGGTTATTATTTTCTGAACCCGGTATTCCCATAAAGCGCTGCTTATATTGACTGCCACTGACTTGAATAAAGCCGAGATCGTTACGACCCCCTAAACGTGCGCTGATATTGTGGGCGTTATCTGCACCGCGGGCAAAACCTTGGTTTAAGCTAATATTGGCTTCAAAGGGTTTTTGAGGCGTGGCGGTGGTTAAGTTGATAGCCCCGCCCATCAGGTTCGGGCCTTGTAATAGAGAGGTGTAGCCGGTAGATAGCTCAACGCTGGCTAGCTCGCTAGTCATAAAGCGGCCAAGGTCTAGTGTACCGTCATAAGGCACGTAAGTTGGAATACCATCAAAGAAAATAGGTACTTGGCGGCTATCAAAGCCACGTACATTGACTTGAGTTTCATTGCGGTTTCCTGATTTTTGAATAGAAACTCCAGACATTGTGCTTAGCGCCTGTGCGACGTTTGTTTTATTCAACTGCTTCATTTGGCTTTCTGTGATGACGTTAGCATCAGCTGCAAGCGGGGTGCTCCAAACGGACATCACATCGGTATTTTTTTCAGTGTTAGGTGAGGCTGCGTAGCCCTGTGTCGTAAATAAAGCCATCCCAACCCAATAGGTAATTTGTTTTACTTTCATTATGTCTTTCCAGTTTTATGAATAGCGATATATTATTTTTTATATAACGATATGCGTCATTAACCATCAGTGGATACAGCCGACGGGTAGGCTGTTTCTACAAAGTTTTTTTTGACGCTAACTTCTTAGCTTACTGCTTAAAAATCTTCACTTTTATATCTCGCGGTGCTGCGTAGTAAGGCGCTGATGTAATTAAGAGTGACACACCAGTTTGCGCGAATGCTTCTATTGTTTTTAAATTAACTCCACCAGCAATGGATAGCCGACAAGGTCGGTGGTGTTGCTTAGTGAGTTCTTGTAATTGCTGAATTTTTTCAATGGGCAGTTTATCGAGTTGTACAATATCGGCTTGTGCATTGATTGCAAGAATGGCCTGCTCGTAATTATCGGCCTCAACAATAATCATTTTTTCTGGGGCTGCTTGGCGCAGTGTTTTTATATGGCTAGCCCAATCATCTGGGTTTTCAAGGCATTGACGATGGTTGGTGAACAGTAAAATGCTTTCTGCGCTGCCAGCTCGATGAATAATAGCGCCCCCTGCCAAAATCGCAGTTAAGGCAAGAGGCTTGGTATGAGGAATGGTTTTTCGAGTACACGCAAGCTGCCCATCCGGTTGATATTGCCGCAAAATACTGACCATTTGCTGGGTGTAGTGGCTAACACCACTACACCATTCAAGCACGTTTTGCACCGCTTTCCAGCCTTGATGCAAGGCTTCAATCGGCCCAGTGGCAGAAATTAAAACACTTTGCGGCTCAACCAATTGGCCATCTTGAAAATGGCAATCACATGTGATCCCCAGCTTCTCTAGCATGCGTTTGGCGATAGTGAGCCCACTGATACAACCTCCGAATTTAGATGTAAAGGTTATTATCCCCATTTGGGACTGCAAGCCGAGTGCCCGTGTGGTGAGGTCTCCGTATTGAATGTCATCTAGCAGTAGTTGGTCGATTAATGTATCGGGTAGGTAAATCATAATGTTAGTTCCGATTCATCAACCACATCCCAAGATACCATTGCCCAATCTCTGGATGGATAATGGATTGTTTTACCTAAAGCCGTTTGCTCATCATAGTACTTACGTAAGATAGCGGTTTCTTCTGGGGTGATATTTTTAAGAGACCAATTGACGCTGTCAGCGAAAGTGTCAAAGCTATCAAACCCACCTTTCTTAGGGCTTTTGATAAAATCAACGCGCGCATTAATGCCCATTTGATGCAAAATATTCACGGCGTAAATATAGGTTGGCAGACGAATAACTTCGCGGCCTATCAAGCGAATAATGTGTTCATCAATAAATGTTGGGTTGATGGTATGAGTCGTGTAAACCCGTAATTTTGTTTGGCGATTGAGCTTGAGTAAAGCGGCTTTTAAATCATCAACGAGTGTTGAACGCGATGCCACTGAAATATCCACTTTTGGCAATGAACTCCAATCATCTTCCCATGCGAGTACTTCAAAGCGTGCATGTGCAATAGCGAGTTCTTTTGCGCGCAGTTCAGCCATCTCAAGCATGCCACGACTATAATCAATACCAATAACATTTTTGAATTCATTCGCAAGGCACAGGCTGATGGAGCCAGGACCACAGCCTACATCAAGCAGCGTTTCAGCACCTGTTAAATCCATTAACTCACGAAATTGGACTAAATATGGGTCATGAGGGTTAGCGCAAGTTTGCGCCATTTGTTGTGCTTTTTTATCCCAATGTTCCGGTTCTTTACGGCTTCGTTGAGCTTGTTGCATATGTTGCTGGTACATTTTTGCAAAATCGATTTGATTGATTAACATGGCTTCTGACCTTAACTAGAAAACGTTGATGGAAGCTGAAAGTGAGCTTGAATACTATGTTTATCCACATTATAGAGGGCTGACAAGTTAGTAAGTGTTAACATACATTTTGGTAACCCTTGTCTCGCTTTTTGCTGTTGATTAAGCAAAATAACATTGTCAGCAATGGCTGCGGCATGTTGTGGATGGTGAGTTGACATCAAAATTGTCATACCGTGAGATTTTAATTTTTCGATTTGCTCAAGTAGGCGAATTTGATTACCAAAATCAAGGCTAGCGGCAGGTTCATCCATAATTAGAAGTAATGGCTTTTGTATTAAAGCCCTTGCTATCAATACTAATTGCTTTTCTCCGCCACTAAGCGTGCTATATAGGCGTGATGCTAAATGTGAGATATTCAGATGCTTGAGTTGTTGATAGGCTAAACTTTTTTCTGTTTCTTTAGGAACCGAAAACAATGAAATATGCGGTGTTAAGCCCATCATAACCATATCAAGTACCGTGAAGGTAAAGGGGGTATCATGAGCTTGGGGAACATAGGCGACAGTTTTGGCGATTTCGCGTGGTTTAAGGTTCTGAATCTCTTGCCCATTGAGCCAGACCTTACCTTTAATTGCCGGTAATAATCCCAGTAAAGTTTTCATTAACGTGGTTTTACCGCAGCCATTAGCGCCTAATAAGCAGCTAATCTCACCTTTAGGTAACGAAAGATTAATACTGTCAATGATTGATATGCCATGATAGCCAATAGCGACCTCTTGTAAAGACAAAATACTCATTTCACCCGCCTTGTCTGCAACAAAATAGCTAAAAAGAAGGGAGCACCAATTGCAGAGGTTAAAATGCCTATGGGTAATTCAATTGCCGCAATAGTCCGTGCTAAGGTGTCTGTAATGAGTAATAAAATAGCACCAATTGCCAGTGATGCAGGGAGCTGATAGCGAAAGTTAGCGCCCACTATCATTCGAGTGATATGAGGCACAATCAAGCCTATCCAGCCAATAATTCCCGCAATAGAAACCGCACTTGCCGTGAGTAAGGTGGCACAAACAATGAAGATAGCACGGGTTAAGCTGACATTGATCCCAAGGCTTTTAGCTTCTTCATCCGATAAGCTGAGTAAATTCATTCGCCAGCGTAATAATAATAACGGAATAATACCGATAACCATCATCGGTAACACAGAGACTAAGTCAGCTTGGGTAATCGATGACAATCCACCTAACAACCAAAATGTGATGGAAGGCAGTTGAGTGTAGGGATCAGCAAGAATTTTCATTAAAGAGATGGCTGAACCACATAGTGCACTGATGGCAACACCAACCAGTACCAAGGATAAAATAGGATCATGTTGCCGCGCTAATCGAGCAATAAAACAGACTAAGGAGACCGTGATTAGTCCACCAATAAATGCGCTCAGTTGAATGTAAAATAAGGATTGGCCAAAGAAAATACCGATAACAGCACCCACGCCAGCACCGGCGGAAACGCCTAAAATATCAGGGGAAACTAATGGGTTACGGAACATACCTTGGTAAGCTGCTCCTGCAATAGCCAGACCTCCACCAATGACAATAGCGGCTAACGTGCGAGGAAATCGTATTTGCCAGAAAATGGTTTCATGGCGCGGGTTGCTCAACTCGCTATGAGAAGATAACTGGCTGACAAATAGATGATAAAGCTCATTGAATGTAAGTGAGTACTTACCACTTATTAAGGAAATAACAAAACTTATTAATAAAATGATGATTAATATAAGGGATCTTCTCCCTTGTCTCAGTACATCATTCATGATTTTTCCATGAGCAAATCAACTTGCTGTGCTGTTAATGATGAATGGTAGAAATGAGTAAAAAACTCAGCAATATCATGCTTAATATTCACTGCAATGTTTTTATCAAAATGGCTTTGTAGGCGCCTCATTCCCAATAGGCGGTTAACCCCTGGAGGCCCATCTAACCAACCAAATGGCATACCACTAAATAGTAGTAGTTGGTTGTTGGCGATGGCATCAAGGCCTTTCCATAATGCGGAATTTGTCATCAATTCAATGGATTCGTCATATTGAGTTATAATGATGTCAGGGTTCCATTGATATAATTGCTCCATAGAAACCGTAGTCAGGCCATGGAAATTAGGAATATCAACTACATTACGTAACCCGAGTATTTCAATCGCTTCAGTATGAATTGAGCCCTTAGCGCCAGTTTCTAAACCTTTTGCTCCTCTTGCAAGGTAAAAACTCAGCGATTTCTGTTGGTTTTGATTGGCAAATAAAGTGGCATCACTAATATAGCGTTGAGCGAGTTGGCTCAGTGTTTGAGCCTGCGGGATAACGCCTAAAATTTCACCTAGTTGTGTAAGTTGTTGAGGTGAATCTTTTAACCCGCCTGCGATTAATAAATAAGGTACATGAGTTTGTTTGGCGACCTTTTCAGCTTGTGAGCGATAAGTTTCGTCAATGTTTCCAGTATCAATGATCAGGTCTGGGCTATAAGACAGCAGCTGCTCAAGAGAAAGGGTACTCCCACGGCCTGCTAAGCGGCCATAAACAGGTAGATCAAGCCATTGTGGTGCAAAAAGACCGGTTTGCCCTTTTTTCAGCGAAATAGAGGCGAAACCCACCATTTTTTCAGGAGCTAATGCGAACATCAGTAAGTCGGAAGGAGGACCTGAACTGATGACTCGGTGAATATTTTTTGGTGCTGGGAGTTTTCCAAATATGGCAGCTTCAACGGCTAGGCGAGTTTGCGCAAAGCTCGGTAAGCTGTAAAAAATAGCCAGCGCTGCACTGGATTTAAGGAACTGCCTACGATTGATTGCCATAATCTAATTTTATTGCTTCGTTATGATAATAATTATATAACGCGAAAATTAGCGGAGTCATGATAGAGAGTCAACCATAAAAGTTGCCGTGCTCAGAAAATTCGATGTTTATGTGATGTAAATCAGTAACAAAGATTGCTATCCATTAATAGATAGCAGAACATAGTTATCGTTAACGAATTGGATATCGCTTTGAACTTATGAAGAAAAAAAGACCTTCTTTGCAGGATGTTGCCGACCAAGTTGGCGTCACAAAAATGACGGTGAGCCGTTTTTTACGAAACCCTGAGCAGGTTTCAGAAGCTTTGCGTGATAAAATTGCTCAAGCGGTGGAGGCTTCCGGGTATATTCCGAATAAGGCGCCCGATATTTTATCGAATTCAACCAGTCATGCTATTGGGGTGCTACTGCCTTCTTTGACTAACCAAGTTTTTGCCGAAGTCATCCGTGGAATTGAAGCGGTGACAGATCGTCATGGTTACCAAACCATGCTTGCTCACTATGGTTATTTAGCAGAAAAAGAAGAAGAGCGGCTGACCTCGCTACTTTCTTATAATATTGATGGTGTGATTTTAGCCGAACGAACACACACTGAACGCACATTACGTATGCTGAAAACTGCGGGGATCCCTGTTGTTGAGATTATGGATAGCGTTTCTCCTTGCTTAGATATCGCAGTGGGTATCGATAACTTTGAAGCTTCTCGCCAAATGACCCAGGCGATGATTGAGCGTGGCTGCCGTAAAGTTGTGTATTTAGGAGCAAGACATGATGAGCGTACTTTTATTCGTTTAAAGGGTTATGAGCAGGCCATGCTCGATGCAAATCTTGAGCCTCGTAATGTGATGACACAAGCTAGCTCGTCGTATTCGCTAGGCGCTCAACTACTGCACGATTGCCGTGCTAAATACCCAGATACCGACGGTTTATTTTGTACCAATGATGACTTGGCGATAGGGGCGATTTTTGAGTGTCAACGTCTAGGAATTCAAATTCCACAAGACCTTGCTATTTCAGGCTTTCATGGCCATGACGTAGGGCAAGTGATGACCCCAAAACTGGCAAGTATTTTGACGCCAAGAGACCAAATGGGACGTAAGGCGGCAGAAGTTTTGTTGGCAAGAATGTCTGGTAAGAAGCTTGTCGAGACGCATTTTGATGTAGGGTTTTCTGTCCTTACTGGCGAAAGTATCTAATTTTATCCGTCATACTTCGTGCCGTAGCGTCGTTGCCTGCACTTGCTAACTCTAGTCACATACTTATGTATGCTCCCAGAGGTTAGCTCGATTGGCGTCTAGCTACAACACGAATTATTTAGGATAAAGAGCACGCTATAATGCGAGTTATTAATTCAAATTATTTAGGGTAGCTTTATCCGTCATACTTCGCGCCGTAGTGTGAATTATTTACGATAGCTTTATTTGTTGAACTTCAAATTATTAAAAACTTATATCTTGGCACCCTCTATATTATTGCGATAACTATCACAAATCTGTTCTCTTCTTCGCCAATTTGATTGCTAAATAAATCTGCACTGATGATAATGTTACCCGTAACTTGTTACCGGTAACAAATGCCGGTTTTTAACTAAAGCCAGGACAATAGTGAATATCTGAGGAGTTTCCGATGAATGATACCCAAAAACAAAACTATACATTTGTACTAATGGGGGTATCGGGTAGTGGTAAGTCTGCTGTTGCCACAGGTGTCGCACAGCAACTGCAAGCTGCCTTCCTTGATGGTGACTTTCTTCACCCTAAATCAAATATTTTAAAAATGGCATCGGGTCATGCATTGAATGATGATGACCGCCAACCTTGGTTGGAAGCATTAAACCAAGCGATTTTTGCTATGCAGAGAACCAATTCTGTTTCTTTAGTGGTCTGTTCAGCACTGAAGAAAAAATATCGAGATATTTTAAGAGTTGATAATAAAAACTTATTTTTTATCTACTTGAAAGGAGATTCAGTTGTCATTGAAGAAAGATTAAAAGCACGTAAAGGGCACTTCTTCAAACCTGAAATGTTAAAAACTCAATTTGCTACTTTAGAAGAACCAACTACAGCAGAAACTGATGTTCATGTTGTTGATATTCGCCAAACACTTGAAGATGTCATCGGTAATACCTGCTCAACGATTAAACAAATTGTCGCAGGAGAGAAATCATGAACTCAGTCGAAACGCTTAGCACGTTAACCTTAGTGCTAACAGCTGTTGGCTCGGTCGTTTTACTTTTATTTTTAGTCATGTATGCACGGTTGCACGCTTTTGTTGCATTAATGATCGTATCAATCGGAGCTGGGCTATTTTCAGGGATGCCTGTTCAACAGATCACTGAAACCATGCAAAAAGGAATGGCAGGAACACTCGGCTTCTTAGCCATTGTCGTAGCATTGGGCGCTATGTTCGGTAAAATTCTGCATGAAACAGGCGCATTAGACCAGATAGCGAATAAGTTACTTAACCTGTTTGGTGAAAAAAATGCACATTATGCTGTCGGTGTTGCAGGGCTGATTTGTGCATTACCGCTCTTCTTTGATGTGGCGATTGTCTTGTTAATCGGAGTGGTGTTTGCGGTAGCGAACCGTACTGGCCATAACGTTGTTCGTCTTGCTATCCCATTATTTGCAGGGGTTGCCGCTGCAGCAGCGTTCTTATTACCGGGGCCAACCCCAATGTTGGTTGCATCACAAATGGGCGCAGATTATGGCTGGATGATTTTAATTGGTCTGTGTGCTGCTATCCCAGGCATGATTTTAGCAGGACCTTTATTTGGTAAATTTATCAGTAACTTTGTTCATATTGATATTCCAGCAGATTATCAAGCACCAAATACAGAACATGGCAAAATGCCAAGCTTTGGATTTAGCTTGTGTTTAGTGCTTTTCCCATTGGTATTAGTGGGTTTAAAAACCATCGGTACACATTTAGTTGAAAAAGGAACCACGCTTGAGCATTGGTTAGAGTTTATCGGTCATCCTTTCACCGCATTACTGCTAGCGTGTTTACTGGCGATTTATGGCCTAGGTTTCCGTTATGGTATGGATAAAGAAAAGGTCATGGCAGTTTGTTCTGCAGCGATTCAACCAGCTGGGATCATTTTATTGGTGACGGGTGCTGGTGGTGTATTTAAACAAATTTTAGTGGATTCAGGTGTCGGCCCTGCGTTAGGTGACTCTTTAATTGGTGCTGGCTTACCGATTGCGGTTGCTTGTTTTGTATTAGCTGGTGCAGTACGAGTTATTCAAGGTTCTGCCACTGTTGCATGTTTAACTGCAGTAGGCTTGGTACTCCCTGTTATCAGTGAGTTAGGTTACTCAGGAGCACAGCTGGCGGCTTTAGCGATTTGTATCTCAGGCGGTTCATTGATCTTAAGCCATGTGAATGACTCTGGTTTCTGGCTATATGGCAAGTTTACGGGGGCGACAGAAGCGCAAACCTTAAAAACTTGGACAGTCATGGAAACTATCCTTGGTACGACAGGGGCAATCGTTGGTATGGTGTTCTTTATGTTCTTGTAATACGGTTCATAAAAACACACCAAAGTTAAATTCATTGAATGAAAACTTAAGCAAAGCGCCCACAATTAAGTGGGCGTTTTGCTTTATTAGCTCAAGCTAATTTTAGGAATAACAATTTCATTGTGATGCTGTGGGGAGTTAATGCGTTTAGCGTGACCCGATGATAATTCAATATGTGCTGTAAAAAATGAGGCTAACCCTAAGTCGTGAGTAGAAAAGAAAATAATTGATTTGTTTAATTTAAACTCTTGTTTCATTAATTGTAAGAATGAGAGTGCATCAGAGGTTGCCATAAATGATGTTGATTCATCTAAAAATAGCATGTCAGGTTGTTTTAATAGAGCAAGGACGAGCTGTAACTTTTGTTTTTCCCCGGTAGAGGCGGCGATGTCAGTGACGAGTGTATCGTCTAATGTTTCTTTACTTATCAGTAAATTCGGGCAACATAATTTGGTTAGTCGAACAATGATACTGTTATCGAATACACCGTAGAAATTAAAATTGTCACGAATGCTGCCATGAATGAATGCTGAAATACCATTATGGTAGGCAATTTTTTCGGTTAAAAAGGATTGGGAAATTTCATCGATACCAATACCATTGATTGTAATATCCCCTGATGAGTATTCTGAAGTTCCACATAAGGCTTTCATTAATGATGTCTTTCCTACTCCTGAAATACCCGTAATACCGATGACATCACCGGGTTTGGCTTCAATATTGAGCGGGTTAATAATCGTTTTACCATGAATACTAACGCTAAGATTTTTTGCACTAAAATGTGTTATTGAATCTGTTGTTATGCCATCTACTTTGAAATGAATAAGCTGATTGTTTTTTAACTGATCAATACTGGATTTGATATGAAATAGGTGCGTTTTTACGATAAATAAGCGATTAATCGCGCTTGTGATTGCACCAGAAAGTCGACCATTAATGATCATGACGGCAATTACGGAAGCTAAGCTTAAACTCCCTTCACCGATAGCCAAATAGCTAGCTATGTACATTACGATCATGGATAAAAACGTATTTACTTTGATAATTTCCATCCAATGGTGATTGGCCTCGCTTAGTTTTAATTTTATTTTTTCATCTTCATTAGTTTTTATACTGATGTACTGCTTAAAATGATCATCTCTGGCAAAACAAAGTTCATGTTTTTTTTGTTCTAATGAGTAGTACATGGCTGATTTTTCATAGTTTAAGGCATTAGCTCTCAGCATATTTTTGTAGGAAAGAAAGCGGACGTGCAGACATAAAAAGATAAGCCCAGCATAATAGCTCAATAGCAATAATGAATAAAAACCTAACATGCCAATAATGCAAAATGAAAATAAAATGGCTAACCCAATATCATAAATAATTTGTGGTTTAATTTCCCATATCTGTAAGATTGACGCTTCTGCTGTTCTTACCTTAATTGAAGCACTTTTACAGCTAGATTGTTTTAATAGGTTAACAAAATAACGATTAAAAATGCTGATATTAAGCTTTGTTTTTTTTATATTTTGTTCATGAATAATGTGTTTAATAAAAAACTCTAAACCAATAACGACAATGAAAATAAAACTAATATATAAGATTGAGCTTATGGACTCGCTATAAACGAGTCGGGAATTAAATAGGTTTGAATATAAAGGCAATAATAGTGCAAATACGATTAAAGGTAGTGAAAATAAATTTGATTTTGGTGTTAATTTAATCAATGATTTATATATATTCGCTTCATTGAGCATGTTTTCACGTGCAGAGAATGAAAATAAATGTTTATTTTCAATTAGTTGATGTGTTATCGCAGAATCGGTTGTTAGATTGGTTAGCTGGCCTCGATGATTTTTAATGATAATATATTTTTCATCAGTTATCTCCATAATAAACAGTGCTGGTAGCTTTCTTTCACTAAAATCTACAATAGAAACATATTGATAATTGAAAAAATCATTATCAATAAATTCGTTTATATTATTTAGTATATATTTATTGTCATACGAGAGTGTTGGAGGGGTAAATGGTTCTCCTAATATCTTGAAATATTGATTAATAACATCATGGAAATTACTTTCTTTCATTTTCTTCACTCTTCAGGAAGCAAGCGTTAATCCCTTGATTATCTTCAACCGGCTTTAATGCTTTAATGTGTACATTAGGTGTGTTTTTTTTAATTAACACTGTGTTATAGATGGTGTAGGTCATTGCGGCGTCAAAAGATATGTTATTTCCATAACTGCAATAAACATCAATAGATTTAACTTTTTTATTAACAATTAATTTCAAGGTATCGTGGCTAAACATTAATGATTTCACTATGTTATTGCCATTGCCATTGCCATTGCCATTGCCATCTACATCGCTACTATCGTTATTTATAGATGAGGAAGTTTCAGTATTGTTGTCATCAATTCCGATAAATGCAGTTTTACCTTTATTTTGTTCAGCTGCCATTGTACTCGATAACACATTGGCTAAGAGTACGGCCATGAGTAATGTCATGGTTGCGACAGCTGCAGATAATGCAGAAATAAAACCTAACATAGGGTCACCAAACGTTAAATGTCATGTTATCGCTAACTAATGCGGTTAAATAATGAAATACTGAAATCTCTTTACTTGAGATATAGAGCATCACCGGTAAGCCGTCATGCTCTGGAAGAAGCTCGGTATTTTGTTCAGGTGTAATTTGTACTGAATAATAGCGTTCTTGGTTGGTTCGTTCTCTGTCAGTGAAGGAGTCAGCGCTAATTTTTGTGACCTTTCCGCTAATGATTTTTTTAAATCCGGGGGAATTTACCACAATTTTTGCTGACAGTTTCGGTGCGATAAAGGGTCGATATTTCGCTAATATTTTACCTTCAATGACTCGTGTATCCTGTTGTTTTTTAATTACCATCACTAAATTAGAAGCTTCAACATAAGAACCTTTTTCTAAATCTTTTTCGATGCTTAGTACCACACCATTCGCTGGCGATAACACACTATTCGCTCTTATTTTATTGCGCAGTAAATCCATCTGCCCACTGTTTTCTAATTTCTCTTTTTTCAGGCGATGAAGGAGAGTTTCATTTTCTTGGATCTCACCGATAAGCCGCGCAGTATATTTTTTTTCTAGCAGTGAGATTTCTCGTAATAGCCCTTGAGCATTTAATTCTCCTGATGTCATCAGTGCGTTGGTACGGCTGAGTTCAGCGTTATTATTGAGTTTTTCAATTTCAGGAGCTCTTGCATTTTTTAATAATAAATCTTTTTTTTTCAGAATGTTAATCTGCTTTTCTAATTCACTAGATTCTTTAATTTGTGAGATATATTTATCTCGCAAATTGCTTATCTCCATGCGTAAGAGAATGTGGCCATAGAGTTCTCTATAGGCGCTTAATGTTTTACTCTGTAACCCTTTCGCAAAGAAAAAATATTCAGACTCTGTTTTTATACTTCCATCAAGGATCTTATTTAACAATTTTTTATTTTCTTCTAACTCATTAATACGTTCATTAGCAAATGTAACGAGGTTGGTTAATGTTTTTTCTTGATGAAAGACATCTAAATTCGTATAGGAAAATAAAATTTGCTCTTTCTCGACCTTATCACCAGTTTTTATCGCGAATTGGTTAATAAACCCAGACGCTGGGCTGACTATTTCTAGTCGGTTGGAGACACCTGAGATAACTCCCTCTCCTGGAGAGGATATTTCGATTTTAGCTAATAAAATATACCCAATAAATAAGGATGTGATACCGAGAAGTATTTTCACCTTTTTAGGTAATTGATTTAGTTTATTTAGATAACGTTTCAATTTCAGTTAACTTCCCTGTTAATTGGATATATTCCATTTTGTTTTTCATATCAGCAATCATTAACTCAGCGATGCGTCTTTCCATTGTTAACATATCAAAAAGTGTATTCACCATTTCATAGAAAGAGGACTGTGATATCTCATATTCCCTTTGTTGGCTATTAATTATTGAACGCATAGTCTTACGTTGTGCATGCAGCCCTGTAAGTTCAGTCGAATTTGAGTTAGCAATTAGTTTTAAATTTTTAATTTTAGCGGTTGATTCTTTATATTTATAATCTGCTTTTCCTTTTGTTGCTTCATACAGTTTTAGTTGAGATTTTTCGCTCAGTATTTTATCAAGGTCAAAAATATTTAATTTAACTTCCATTCCCATGTAAGATTCGTTACGGCTTCTAACTTGATCAATAAATCGTTCTTCAGCAATAACATTAACATTCAAGAATGGGTTTTGTTGATAAGCATTTTCTTTCATTGCCTCAGCTTGCATGCGCAGCAAGTTATATTCATTATTTTGTTGTGCATTTTCACTATCAATAACGGTTGCTTGTAATTTTTTTAATAGATTTTTTGGTACTTGTACACCTTTCGAAGGAAAGGTAATCCCAGATAAAAGCTCAATATTTGATTTATATTGTTCAATCTCTTTTTCTATATTCTGTAGTTCTGTTTCAATCCGTTGCATCAACAAAGAGGCTTGCTCAACATCACTGTATTTTGCTATGCCACTTTTATAACGGTGAGTAATGAGCTTGAAAATATTTTTAGCATTATTATTTAAATCAGCTGTTGTTTTTGTTAGCTCATTGAGGTAATAAATACCAATTAAATTATTTGTTGTTGCGGTGTAAAGTTCTTCTTTTTCTTTGTTTAGTGAAAGTGCGGAAATTTTTAATTTCAAGTTTTTCTCATTAAACCGGTGACTTAACGCAGTGTCATAGATTAATGAACTGGCAGTAATATGACTACTGGTACTCCCATCATGGCTTTTTGTTTTTCCTGATGCTGATATTTTAGGTAGATAATAATAATCTGTCTGTTTTGCTCTAAGGTTTTCAGCCTCTAATTCTAACGCTTTTATTTGAACTGGATTAGAATTTTCTAATACTCGGTTAATAAAGGTTTGAAAGTTTTCTGTGCCTTGATTGGCAAAACTATAACTTGTTGATAGTAAAGTTAATAATAAACCTAATGTGATAGGGCGCATATACTTAATCCATTGATAATAAGGTTAAAAGTTTCTTTCTGCTCTCAATGGTGTTTTCTTTTAGCCATTGCGTAGTTTGGTCGATTTTTAATATTTCTTCTGATATTTTCTCATTTTCATTTCTTTTGTTTATTTTTTCTTCTAATAAGTAAACCGCTAATTTTCTTTTCCAGTCGTCATCAGCGTCTTTTATTGACTGTAAAACGGCTAAGTGGTCTTGTACAGTGTTGGATAAAGTTAGGAGGTGTGACGAAATATCGGTCACAAGTTCATTACTTTCAGTCACAGAAATCATTTTTTGCGCTATAGTAATATTCACTTTCTGTAATTTGTTTAGGGTTTCTTGAATGTGATTAAGTTCTTCTGAGTAATTTACAGGTGTCTGTTGTGCAGTTTTTTTATTTTCTTTTTGGTAAAAGAAATGAAAGAAATTCAAACTAACTAATAGCAAAACTGAAATAGAAACACCAAGAATGGACGTTAAGAATGCAAAAGACATTGAATTCAGTGCCATTGAGATAGATGAAATCATAGCATTCATTTTTTCTGAGATATCACCTTCTCCCCCAAGCGATGCTGAGATAGCAGTGATCATCCCTGTTAGGCCAATAAATGTTCCAATTAACCCTAATGATACCGTGACAGATGCAGATAATTTAGTTTGGTTTGAAAGCAATGTATAGTTGCTTTGTTTACTTTTATTAAAAAATCGATGAAATAAGAAGATAATTAAAGGGTAAATATAAATCCCAATCATCGTGTAGCTTATTTCAGGAGCAAGTAATAGACATTGCTGAACCATTTCACGTACTGATTGTAATAAAAAACAAGCGAGAAACGTTGCAGCATAAAAAAATAATCCAAGATAGTACATGTTATTTGTAATCCCAATAAATACATGAATTCCAACCTGGGCAATGTTCACTTGTTCCTTGTTTTAGAACAACCTCTTTATTTATTCCCAGATTTTTAATTAGTGATGCCATATAAAGAAGGTTATAGATGTTTTTTTCTTTACTGTGGCTGACTTTATCATTGATATAACCATTGATAATGATTTTTTTACTTTTGTTTTTAATTATTTCTTGTTTTATTAAAGGAATTTCACTTTTTGATAAATGAATGCCGCCTTTAAAATAAATTCGTTTATTTGGTATGTCTATTTTTGTTTTTTCAAAGTTTAGTTCTCCATAGTGAATATAAGTTTCTGCGGTTTTCATTCCGCTAAAAATAAATACCATAGAAACTAGAATAATTATGCATAATGTTCCACTTAGCCCATCAACCATTGGGGCGAGTTCTTCATCAGAGCTATCGTCATCGTTTTCCATATCTGATTCTTTCATTTTAGAAACAACGTTATTAATTCATGCTCATATTATAGTCTCTATTGCAATGAACTCACTTGAATTTGAGCTCAAAAAGAAAGGATGTCAGGCCAAATTATATTAGAAGGCGTTTTATTTTTAATTAAATGGATATAATTGTTTTTATTAACGCCAGCATGTGAGTATTCGCTGATGACCTCATTTATTAATATAATGATATAGAACATGAAAGATAAAACTATCACAGATAAATTAAAAAATATAGAAATCCAAAAGTTTAAAGTTCAAGGACTTGATTTAATTATCACTAAGCCAGATGGCTCTATTGAGAACATTAAAAATGGGTTGTCAGAAGTTATTTTAGGCAATATGACATTATCGACTGAGCAGGGGGCGATTCTTTCACAAGATGAAATTCTATCCTCAATAACCTTAAATGTGGGCGCCGATGCCGTTTATATCAAAGAGCAATTAACGAGTGATATCGTTGAATATGCAGATAATCAAGCCTCAAAAAATAAGAGTAAACAAATAGATGATGACGAGCAGCAAGATGATAATCGGCAAGATGATGAACAAAGTTTCAGTAAAAAATTGGCAGAATTAAATCAAAAAAATCAACAATTAGAAAAGACACTTCAGACCTTGTCTTCAGAGAAAGATGAAAAAGAAGTGTTATTAAGCTCATCATTGACAAAGCTCGCTGAAGCGAAAAAACAGCTAAATCAAAAAAGCAAAGTAGAAAAAGTACCAGTAGAAGACAGCGACTTAACCTTCTCTCCACCATCTGCACCTGTCGCTATGCCAACAAGTTCCTCATCATCATCCACTCAGTCTGCCAATAAACCATCCGCAACGCCCCAAATAGCTAAACCGATGGCACAGGTTTTTATTCAGGGAAAATTAAGCGAAGAGTCCGACTCAGGTAAAAAGGGCGATAACATTACGAATATTAATACACCAACATTTATGGGTGTCGTTTCTCTCGATAGTCAGGCTTATCTAACGATTAATGATCATAAGTACCCTATAACCGCGGATAAAGACGGGAAATGGTCATTAAAAATCACAGAACCGTTAGAAGATAAAATATATGAATACTCATTAGTTGCTTCTTCCGGTGATGGCAAGCCTGTCACCGTGAGTGGTCAATTTGAAGTGGACACGCAGTTTGATGACCTCTCTGTTAACCTTGATGGGCATTCAAATATTGAAACGACAGGAGAAAGGCTGACGAATAAGCAAGTTCCTACTTTTGCAGGAAAAGCTGAAGCAGGGAGTTCGGTAACGCTAACGATTTCAGGGCAAACATTATCGACAATTGCTGATGATAAAGGGGTATGGCGAATTACAGTCGAGAAGCCACTGTCTGATGGTGTACTAGCTTATCAAGTTACTGCAGTGGATACAGCGGGTAACCAAAAAACTATCACTGAGAGTGTGACCATCAAAACATCAAAACCCGATGCTAGTGTACTGCTTGATAACTCAGCGGTTTTCTTGACCAATAAAGTCAAGCCAACGCTTACGGGGAAAACAGACCCCAATTCTAATATTATCGTTAAGGTGGCTGGAAAAGAGTACCTCACCAAAGCCAATGAGCAAGGCGATTGGTCACTCACCATCACTGATAACCTAGCAGATGGCTCACATGTATTAAACGTTACGGTAACAGACAATGTAGGGAATCAGGGCATATTTATCCAGAGTCTATTGGTAGATACTA